>NZ_JAVJQP010000117.1:0-41514 GCF_040218875.1 Coleofasciculus sp. D1-CHI-01 | reverse complement strand
AGAACTACAAGGTGAACTAGATACCTTACTGCAAGACGGAGCAGGGGCAAGTCATTGATAGGGGAGTTCTGGGAGCTGGGGAAGCTGGGGGAGCTGGGGGAGCAAGGGTACATATTACCTGAGCAAGGTGATGCCATACTTATGTAGGATGCTACCCCATTTCCTTGCACTTTATCCACTGTCAAGATGGCTCAAAGCATTGATGGGCTTTGCGGTTTCGGCTTTGTGCAGCAAGCCCGAAGTAGAGACGTGCCATGGCACGTCTGGAAGATGAGGGCGGGTTGAGTAACATTACGGGTGAAGAATAAACGATAATAGCCAAACCCGCCTCTACACATAGGTTAGGGCGGGTTTTGAATAAACGTTATTATCCACAGGTGACGTCCTCCTACACCGACCCTACGGGTACGGTTGTAGGCTTCCTTTGGGGTTCCGTTTCAGAACGACGCTTCCGGCGTTTTATAGTGGGGAATACGCCCAGCCCCACTTCTTGCTTATCGCAAGAGAATTAATATTAGCTTACAACAAGCAAGTTGTCAATAATAAACTGGCGATTCATCCCACGCTCAATCGAAGATTAGAGCGTGGGAAACCTATCGCCGGATAAGCTAAAAGAAAGTTCCTAAACCCGCCCCTACAAATCATTTGCCCTGAACACAGTTAAGGATGCCCTAATCTCCAATCACTATTTTTGGTCAAATTTGGCAACGGCATTTTGGAAGGATTGCTGCAAATCCAGCCAAGCGGTTTCTACTCCAGTTTTGATATCTTCCCAAGCATCTTGACTAGCCGCCTGGAGTTCTTCCAGTTGCTTTTGCACCGCAACCTGTTTAGTTTGCAATTCCTCAATCTGGCTAGTGTACTGAATCTTAGCATCAGCCTGGGCTTGGGCTGCCTTGGCTTTCATTTCGTCAACCTGAGCATTCATCTTGTTTAACTCAGCTTGCACTTTTTCTCGGTATACCTGTTGCTGTTCGGGTTGGGTAGCCATAAGAATACCTCATTAACGTCAAAAAGTTGCCTCAAAAAGGCTGGGTACGCCTCAAAAAGGCTGGATAAAACCATAAATGTTTAATTCCTCACTCATTATAGAGTGACTTGTCGGGTTCATGCATCTATCTCTTGAATGATATAATCCAATTCTGTCTTCTATCTAGCGAGATAACTAATTTGCTGTATCGTCTGATACGCTCAGTTGCAATAGGGGTAACCCACTTGCCCCTATTTGTTTGTAGTGATTATTCAACGGGGAAATGGCAGAACAAGCTCTAACGCAGGATACCTATGCCGATTCCTACAAACACCGGGGTCGGAACTGGTGGAATAAGCTCACCGCCTTAATTGCATGGGCGAATATCCTGCTGGCATTATTCAATCTCAGCTATATCCCATTGCGGGATGTTTATGTGCGAGAATTTCCTAAGATTGTGACAGTATATGACCCGGTTAAAAGTATTGAGCCTCATCCGGATACCCAACGTTATCTCCAAACCGTTGATGCTTTAACCGTACAAATCTCCCAACAGGGACTGCAAGCACCGCCAATTGAACCAGTCTTGCAAGAGTTACGCCAACAAAGTAATGACCTGATTGAAGAGAACCCATTTTTGGCAGCCAACAAGTTTGGTACATTCGCTAAACTGAAGCGGCGAATGCGGGATCATCTGAATACGGAATCAGCAAAGCAAGCCTTTGCAAGATTTTGGCGACAGGAGTATCTGGCGCAAGTGGGCTGGGAAAACGCCCTCTCATTCTTTAACAGCGAAGTTCGACCGCTACTAAACAGTAATTATTTTCGACCTACCGACGAAAATGGTCAACTTGTTGATAACTTCTGGCGCATCGACCTTTATTTTATTGCCTTTTTTGGGATTGAGCTTTTATTCCGTACCTTCTTCATGTCTCGACGCCAAGAGAAGTTGACGTGGGGAGATGCGCTCTGGCGGCGCTGGTACGACATGCTGCTGCTACTTCCCACCTGGCGCTGGTTACGGATTATTCCGGTATCCGTGCGATCGCATCAATCGGGATTGTTCAATATGGAGCGAATTTTAGCACAAGTCACCCATGAACCAGCGGCATATTTGGCAGATCGGGTATCCATGTTTTTAATGGTGCGACTGATTAATCAAACCAAAGATTCTGTTGATAAAGGAGATATGGCGCGTGCCATCTTGCAACCTGAGGCTTATGTTCAAGTTAGTGATATTAATAAAGTTGATGCGATTACAGACAGACTTTTAGAACTCTCGATTTATAAAGTCTTACCCCAAGTTCAACCCGATTTACAGGCATTGTTGCATCATAGTCTCAAAGGAGCGCTGCAACAATCAGATTTTTACACGGGATTGCGACAAGTACCGGGAATGAAAGCGTTGCCCAAAGAGGTTATGGAAAACCTTGCTAATTATTTAGCCCAAGCCACTTATGAAGTCATAGCCACCTCCTACTCTGATCTGCAAGGGCGACAACTATTTGACCAACTAAGTCATAATTTTAAGTACGCCCTGCGGGAAGAACTACAGGATGAGGCAACCCAGTTAGAACTTCAGTCGTTGCTGTCTGATTTGTTAGAAGAATTTAAGATTAATTATGTGCAACGTTCAACTGATGAAGATCCGGAAGCCACTTTAGAAGAAGCCGATCAACTGCGTCAAGAGATGGAAACTCCTTCAAATTAGCAGTTTTTTACATTCGGCAGGTTAAGTTCTTCCCTACGCCCAAATGTGCGTAGATGCTAGGATTTAAAAGGATAATAAAAGCAGCGATCGCGAGTGGTGACCATGACATCGACAAAACTCTCTCCTCGAATAACGATTCCCCGCTTAGAAAACGGTGATAAACTCAACCGTTTTGAATTTGAGCATCGCTATTCAGCTATGCCTGAGCTGAAAAAAGCGGAATTAATTGAAGGAATCGTTTATATGGCATCTCCCCTCAGGATTACACAACATGGCGAACCCCATGCTCATATTATGCTGTGGCTAGGCTTCTACAGAAGTTTCACTCCTAATCTGCAATTGGGCGACAATTGTACAGTTAGGCTGGATCTGGATAACGAACCTCAACCGGATGCTATTCTGAGAATTAAAGTCGGTGGACAATCAACAATTAGCGACGATGATTATATCGAAGGTGCGCCTGAATTAATCGTAGAAATTGCTGCCAGTAGTGTTTCCATTGATTTGCATCAAAAACTAAATGTATATCGCCGTAATGAAGTACAAGAGTATTTAGTGTGGCGAGTTGAAAACGGTGAATTGGATTGGTTTAGGTTAAATGCCGGGGAATATGTTAAAGTTGCACCCAATAGTGAAGGAATAATTTGTTCAGTTGTGTTTCCAGGATTGTGGCTAGATAGAACGGCGTTATTAGCTGGAAATTTAGCCAAGGTTTTAGACGTATTGCAGCAGGGATTAGCCAGTCAGGAGCATCAAGATTTTGTTTCAGACTTGGCATCACGTCAGTAGGTGTTAGGTGTTAGGTTATATAGAGTAGAAACGCGATCGCAATGGATTATCCCGATATTGATCTTGCCCCTCTCATTGATCATGCCCTCCTCTCGCCCACAGCGACACCCGAACAGGTAAAAAAATGGTGTCGTGAAGCTGATCGATTTCAGTTTGCCACAGTATGTGTCTATCCGGTGTACGTCAAACTCGCGGCTGAACTATTGCACAACAAAACGCCCAAGGTTTGTACCGTGATTGGCTTTCCCACAGGCGCTACCACAATTACTGCTAAACTCTACGAAGCCCAAGAAGCGGTAGAAAATGGCGCGACGGAATTGGATGTCGTGCTTCATTTAGGGGCATTAAAAACTGGAAACACCGACGCTATCTATCGAGAAATTGCCCAAATCTGCGAGGAAACTGGGCAAACCGTCAAGGTAATCTTGGAAACAACGCTTTTAACTGATACCGAAAAACAACTCGCCGCCAAAATTTGTATAGATGCTGGAGCGCAATTTCTCAAAACAAGTACAGGTTGGCATGGAGGCGCAACAGTTTCGGATGTCAAATTCTTGAAAGACTTGACAAAAGGGCAAATCGGGATTAAAGCGTCAGGAGGTATCCGCACAATTGAACAAGCGTTAGATTTAGTCATAGCCGGAGCAACCAGACTAGGAACCTCTCGTGGACCAGAGTTGTTGCAACAGCGTGAGGAAAAAGACGAAGAATGAAGTGTTTCAGACATGATGCCGGAAGCGTCTGTAGGGGCGGGTTTAGGGATTAATTTGATTGTTGTTACCAACGTTTATACAAAACCCGCCCTGACCGATGTGTAGGGATAGGCTTGACGACTAACATTTTTTGCCACCCCGATGTGACTAAACTCACCCTGACAAATGACGAATGACGAATGACATAAGACAAATGACGAATGACATAAGACATAAGACAAATGACAAAAACCTATAACGCCACTGGAATTAATCTAAAAAGTATGCCGCTAGGTGAAGCGGATCGCCTAGTCACGATTTTAACGCCAGAGTGGGGATTGATTCGGGTAGTGGCACCAGGTTCCCGTAAGCAAAACTCGAAATTGGCGGGTAGAATGGGTTTGTTTGTGGTGAATCAGTTACTGATTTACAAAGGGCGATCGCTTGATAAAATTACTCAAGCTGAAACCTTGGAATCCTATCCGGGATTAGCGAAAGATTTAGGCAAGCTGGCGGCAAGTCAGTACCTAGCGGAATTAGTCTTGTGTCATGCTCTAAGTGAGCAACCCCAAGCCGAATTGTACACTTTGTTTAATGAGCATCTGCGGCGATTGGAACAGTTACCCCCATTAAGCAGCAGTCCCTCGGGTACATCCCTCCTTTTGGCACACCTTTGCCAGGGGATTTTTCACCTATTGGCGTTAGCTGGGATTGCACCGCAAGTGCAACAGTGTTGTATTTCTCAGCACCCGATTCAGCCTGATTTTACGGATCAGAATTGGCAAGTCGGGTTTAGTGTGGAGGCGGGTGGAACCTATCGTTTAGCGGTAGAGGCGTCTCAACCTGAAAACCGATTCCATCCCGTTGCTAACCGCAGCCATGGTGTCACCCAATCCCCTCTGCCACGGTTGACCTGTAAACTGAATGCCGTTGAATTGACAATTGTACAACAACTCGCGGCGGCGGAGTTATCCCAGATGTCACGAGATGCGATCGCTCCCCTCTGGGTAAAAGTGGAGCGAATGTTACGGGATTATGCCCAGTATCACTTTGGTCGTTCCATTCGTTCAGCCGCGTTAGTAGACGCCTTAGCGATGTCTGCCGAATCATAGGTCATTATTTGAAGCCTAGCGGATAAACCCCGTAGGGGCGACCCGCCGCACACAATTCACACCACCAAACCATTAATTTGCTCGGGTCGCCCGCCCTCCACAACGTATAGGGAATTATCTGACCCGCGCATCTTGAGCCAAGGGCGAGTCGAGATCAGTTAATTCTCACACCGCCTACGATATGCAGCGACTCGCCCCTACAACCCCGCCAACTCTACCTGATTAGAGATTAGTGCTGGGTAGTTCACATGCGATGATAGAGAAAGTGTAGTTTCATACAAAACCGATCAAAATACCTGGAGTGGACGAGTCACCCATTGGGGTTGATCAGCCACAGCAGCCAACTGAAGAGTAAAGAATGCGATTATCTGAATCTGAATCCAAGCGAGTTAACCAACATCCTGCCCAAAAAAAGTCATCGTCTGGGACTAAGCCCAATCATCGAGAACCTCACCAGCCGCCGCGTCAAGGGGAGAAAGTCCCGGAAAAAACGGCTGAACCGACTGCTGAACCGGGCAAGCAGGGGTTTGTACCCGTTCTGAAAAATATTAACTTCTTAACCTTGTGGAGTGGTCAGGTTTTTTCTCAACTTGCCGATAAAATCTATCTGGTGTTGATGATTGCCTTGATTGCTAGCCACTTTCAGGCGGCGGGAACCAGTATCAGTGGTTGGGTTTCAGCCTTGATGATTGCTTTTACGATTCCGGCTGTCCTGTTTGGTTCCTTGGCGGGGGTATTCGTGGATCGCTGGTCAAAAAAGGCGGTACTCGTTTCCACAAATATGCTGCGAGGTGTCTTGGTTTGGTCAGTTCCGGCGGTGTTATGGCTGACTCAGGATTGGAATCCCATCTATAAGTTACCTGTTGGCTTCTACGGATTGTTGATTATCACATTCTTAGTGTCCACCTTAACCCAGTTTTTTGCCCCAGCCGAACAAGCGGTTATTCCGTTGATTGTCAAGCGTCGTCATTTGCTCTCGGCGAATTCCCTTTATACCACAACAATGATGGCATCCTTAATTATTGGATTTGCCGTGGGTGATCCGTTATTAGCCTTAACCGATAAATTAGTCGCCCAGTTGGGGATTGATTGGCAATTTGGCAAGGAATTCGTCGTTGGTGGGGGATATGCGATCGCGGGATTGGTGTTACTGGTACTGAAAACGGGTGAAAACACCGAACCTACCGAAGGTGAAACCCCTCACGTTTTTGCCGATATCTGGGATGGACTACTTTATCTCAAACGGCAACGGCGCGTCCGCAATGCCATGATTCAATTAGTAATTTTATTCTCCATTTTCGCCGCCTTAGCCGTGTTAGCGGTACGACTCGCCGAAACCCTTCCGGGGATGAAAGCCTCCCAATTTGGCTTCTTGTTGGCAATGGGCGGAATTGGAATGGCTGCTGGTGCGGCGATTCTGGGACATTGGGGTCAGCATTTTACCCACAATCGCTTGAGTCTCTATGGATCAATGGGGATGTCTGTGGCGCTAGTGGGGTTATCGGTGTTTACCCATAGTCTCTGGATGGCGTTAGGAATGACCGCCCTGTTGGGAATGTGTGGGGCGATGGTGGGGATTCCCATGCAAACCACGATTCAAGCTGAAACCCCAGAAGAGATGCGCGGGAAGGTCTTTGGACTGCAAAATAATGGTGTGAATATTGCCCTGAGTCTACCCTTAGCCTTAGCGGGTTTAGCCGAAACCTGGCTGGGTTTAGCTCCAGTCTTATTTAGTTTAGCCATAATTGCGATCGCGGGAGGGGGCTTAAACTGGTATATTTCCGGTACAGGATCAGCGAGGTTAACCCACGCTGACAAATAGAGACTCACGATTCAACTTGAATGCATATCGCCTGGATCGGAAAAAAATCACCCTTTTGTGGCAATGTCACTTACGGTCGAGAAGTTACTAATGCTTTACTCGACCGGGGATACCAAGTTAGTTTTCTCCATTTTACCCACGACGAAGCCGTCGCAGATCCTCTGTGTTCGGGTTGTCAGGAGGTATCCCTCCCTTGTTTGTATAAATCCCAAGTTTATACGATTCCCTCACCCAAAGCGAGTAAGGTGCTAAAACAGGCTTTACAGCAACTGCGCCCGGATTTAGTCCATGCGTCTCTCACTTTGTCTCCCTTAGATTTTCTGCTTCCAGAAATCTGTGAAGACCTGAATTTACCCCTGGTTGCCACATTTCATCCCCCTTTTGATGGCAAACGCCGCAATTTAAAATCGGGAACCCAACTGGTTGCTTATCAACTCTATGCCCCGTTTCTGGCACACTATGATCGGGTGATTATCTTTTCTCAACTGCAACGGGATTTGCTGGTGCGTTTGGGAGTTCCTCGTCATAAACTCGCCGTGATTCCCAATGGAGTTGATGTGCTCAAATATGCTCCTGGCACATCGAATTTGAAAGTCCGATTTGATGCCCAACGCCTATTTGTTTATCAAGGTCGCATTGCTACAGAAAAAAATGTAGAGGCTTTACTCAAGGCGTGGAAACAGTCGCAAATGGGTGATAGGTGCAAGCTTTTGATTGTCGGCAATGGATCGCTGGTTCCCACGTTAAGACCTTTTTATGATAGATCCGATGGGATTCTCTGGTTAGGATTTGTGGCAGATGAACAGCAGCGGATTGAGATTCTGCAAGCTGCCGATGTATTTATTTTGCCGTCGTTATTAGAAGGACTCTCCTTATCATTACTCGAAGCCATGGCTTGTGGTTTGGCTTGTGTCGCCACCGATGCGGGGGCGGATGGTGAAGTGTTAGAAGGGGGCGCGGGGATTATTCTCAATACCCATCGGGTCACGTCTCAATTGAATACGCTATTGCCCTTGTTACGAGATCATACGGAATGGACAACGCTTTTAGGACAAAAAGCCAGAGCGAGAGTTTTAGAACGCTATACCCTCAGTGGGAATATTAGTCAATTAGAAATTTTATATAAAGAGGTATGGAAAGGAACTCAGACTTACGTTGCTCATCCTAGTCCCTCTTCCTTATGAGCAATGCCAATTCGGGAGAGCAGGGGAAGCAGGGGAAGCAGGGGAAGCAGGGGAAGCAGGGGGAGCAGGGGAAGCAGGGGAAGCAGGGGAAGCAGGGGGAGCAGGGGGAGCAGGGGGAGCAGGGGAAGCAGTAGGGGTTTGGTCTCCAAACCCCATTTCATAGGTAGGGGGAGATGGGGGAGATGTTAGCTGTTCAGTTATTTCTGCCAGGATGCACTAGGGACAAATGACAAATGACAAATGACAAATGACCGAAATCACTCTGTTGGATGAGTCCAATGGGCGATGTTGAAGTCGTTACTCCTGCCATATCTTAAAGAAAGGTTACATCTCCCTTATCTTCCAGACGTGTCGTGGCATATCTCTTCTATATTCATTAATTCCCAGCTTTCTCCACCAACCGCCTAGTTAAAATTGCGCTACAATGTAAAGTAGTGTTAAGTAAAGTAACCAGATATTTATCAACTTATCGTTACAAACCTAGCAACCTCGATCCGTCAAAGAGGAATAACCGTGACTCAGACAGCACCCAATCCCAAGAAAAGCCAGTTGAATCATTCTTCTATCGCCAAGCCTGCCGAACTAAAACAGGATGTCGATGTTGTCTTCTATCTCCCTGACGCTGAACCCGACACTTATGCACAGGATGCAGGTTCCTCTTCCCTACCTGGAACCGAGAACGCCAAAAAAGGCTGGCTATCTGGAGGAAAAGGGCTGTTTTTAGGCATCGGCATTGGTGTCCTCTTGGCGTTAGGGGCGACGCGCTTAGTCTCGTCTCAGCAAGCAGACGCCCCAACGACAGAACCCCCTGTCGCCACATCATCAGCCCCGAGTCAAAGCGTCACCGTCGCCCCGGTGACATCTGAGAGTGTTAGCCGCCGCTTAGACGCCACTGGAAGTGTAGCGGCGTTTGAGATGAATCCAGTCATGTCTCAGGCGACAGGGTTGCAGATTCAACAGGTGTTGGTGGAAGAAGGGCAGGTTGTTAAAGCTGGACAATTATTAGCCCGTCTGGATGATTCAGTGCTTCAGGCACAATTAAGTCAAGCCCAAGCCTCCGTCGCCCAAGCAGAAGCCCGCCTTGCGGAACTTCGGGCGGGTTCCCGTAGCGAAGAAATTGCCCGGGCTAAAGAAGCAGTGAGAAGCGCTGAATCTGCTGTTGCAGCCGCCGAATCAGACTTAGAATTAGCTAGAACCCGGGTTGATCGCAATAAAATGCTCCAAGCTGAAGGTGCCATTGCCCGCGATCGCTTGGATGAAGTCTACAATCAAGAACGCAGTAGCCGTTCCCAACTCGAACAGGCACAAGCCCGGTTACGAGAGGCAAACCAGCAACTTGCCCAACTTCAGGCTGGACCCCGGCGGGAAGTGATTACTCAAGCCGAAGCCCAACTCGCCCAGGCACAGGCACAGGTGCAATCCACGATCGCACAACTCAACAACACCCGCATCCTGGCTCCGGTGAGTGGTAAAATAGCTGAACGCAATGCCCGTGTGGGAGATGTCACGTCTCCCTCCCAAACTCTCTTCAAAATTATCGAAAATGGACGTTTAGAACTGATTGTTAACGTCCCCGAAACCCAACTTCCCCAAATTAAACCGGGACAATCGGCAACGATTACCTCCGACGCAGATAGTAGTTTACAACTGTCGGGTAAAGTTCGGGAAATTGACCCGATGATTGATGAAGCCTCTCGTCAGGCGCAGGTGAAGATTGATTTACCTGCCTCAGCCGCGTTAAAACCGGGAATGTTTTTACGGGCGTCGATTACCACCTCAGCCGCCCAAGGGTTAACGTTACCCGCCAAAGCCATATTGCCCCAAAGTGATGGTAGTGCGATCGCCTATATCGTGCAACCCGATAATACAGTGAAAGCCCAGTCTGTTGAGGTGGGTGAACCTCTGAGTGATAATCGCGTTGAAATTAAAAGCGGGTTGTCTGTGGGCGATGGTGTTGTGGTTAAAGGTGCGGCGTATCTCAAGGATGGCGATAACGTGAATGTTGTCAACTGATTGGGTAAACAATCCCAAACAAGTACGGGAGAACATTCTCATCCCGTAACTATCCCGTTACTCTATTTTTATGCTCGTATCGTACTGAACTTTAGACTAAATCCAAAGCGGAGTTTGGGTTATACTCAACGTAGGAGGACTAAGCTGTTTTTCCTTAACACTGATCATGAGATTTATTAGTCCCAAAAGTGACTTTGCGTTTAAGAAAATCTTTGGCTCAAACCGCAGTAAAAAAATCCTCATCAGCTTTCTTAACGCTATTGTTTACGAAGGCAAAAATACCATAAAATCATTAGAAATAATCGATCCCTATAATCCGGGCAGTACCAGAACGCTTAAAGATACTTATCTCGATATTAGGGCAGTTTTAGATAATGGCTCGACAGTCATCATCGAAATGCAAGTCTTAAACGTTGAAGCATTCGAGAAACGAGTGATTTACAATATTGCCAAGGCTTATGCGAACCAATTAGATATGGGAGAACAGTATACAAGATTACGACCCTTTATTGCTTTGAGTATTGCTGATTTTTTGCTATTTAAAAATAGCTCACAAATGATTAATCGGTTTCGACTCAAGGAAGAAAAACAGCTATTTAACTATCGAGACGAGTTAACCCTGATTTTTCTAGAATTGCCCAAATTTAATAAAGGACTATCAGAATTAGAAACCCTGAGCGATAAATGGATTTATTTTCTCAAAGCTGCCCCCAGTTTAGATAGGATTCCCGAATCCCTAGGGGCAGTATCGGAAATCGAAGAAGCGCTAACTATTGCCAGTCGTGCCAATTTAAGCAATCAAGAATTAGAGGAATTGCACAAACAGGAAGTATTTATCGAAGATAGGAGGGGCGAGATTAATTTTGCCAAAATCGAGCAGAATTTGAAATTAATCTCACTTGTACTAGAACAGAAGTTTGGAACGATTAACCCAGTAATTATGAATAAATTGGAACAATTATCTTTGCCCAATTTAGACCGTTTAATCGAAGCCATTTTAACTTTTACAAGCTGGGAAGATGTGGAAGGGTGGTTAGATGATTAATATTGGTGTGTATAATTAGAGCTTGAAAAGTGTAGAGACGTTCCACCGCAAGGTCTGGAAATAGGGAAAGCTTCACAAGAGAAAACTGAGACTGTAAAAGCCATGAAGATAGAAGGGATAAAACTAGAACTGATTCAGTGGATTTTATTAGTGCAAGATATTAAACTTTTAAATGAAATCCAGACGATAAAAGAAAAATCAGTGGGACAGACAAGCCCTAATCAACCTCGTCAATTTGGTTGTGGAAAAGGTATTTTTAGTTATGTAGCCGATGATTTTGATGCAACACCTCCAGGTTTTGAAGACTATATGCTACCATGAACTATATAATTGATACTCATATACTGATTTGGTTTATCGAAGGCAATACTAACCTCTCTCAACAGGCACAAAAATTAATAGCTAATCCTGCCCATAACATTTATGTTAGTCAAGCTAGCTTATGGGAAATGACCATTAAAATTAGTATCAGAAAGTTATCTTTGTCAATTTCGTTATCTGAATTAGAATTATTTCTAATAAATAATCAGTTTAAAATTTTAGAGGCTAAGTTTAGTCATTATGAAGTCCTGCAGCATTTGCCCTTTCATCATCAAGATCCTTTTGATCGCCTAATTATCGCTCAGGCAAAAGCAGAAGATTACCTGATCGTTACCAACGATAATCGCTTCAAACTGTACAATGTTAAATTGGTATAAGGTTGAAAAGTTATTACACTAACTCTAAACTTGATGGCGCTCGCATCGCAACTAACTAGGTGGGTGGAAATAAGATTAACTCTATTAAGGTATGTCAACAAGCCTCAAACCCTTACATAAGACAAATGACAAATGACCCTTCGGCTTACGCTCAGGGCGGAAGCAAATGACGATCCTCACCGTTAACTTTAATTGTCCCCACCTACTTACGAACGAGTTTTATGTCTTTTAACCTCTCCGCTTGGTCAATTAAAAAACCTGTTCCGACTATTGTCTTATTCCTAATTTTGGGCATCTTTGGTTTGGTGTCCTTTTTTCGATTAGGAATTGACAGTAATCCGAATATCGATATTCCCGCCGTGATGGTAACAGTGACGCAACCCGGTGCGGGACCGACAGAATTAGAAACCCAAGTCACCAAGAAAATAGAAGATTCGGTGGCGGGGTTGGGTAATATTGATGAACTCACCTCCACGGTGACGGAAGGGAGTTCCACCACTACCGTTAGTTTTGTCCTGGGAACCGATAGCGATCGCGCCACGAATGATGTGCGGAATGCGGTTGCCCAAATTCGTCAGGATTTACCTCAGGATGTGAATGAACCGATTGTCAAGCGCTTGGAGTTTGCGGGCGGTTCGATTATGACGTATGCGGTGGCGTCTGAGACGCGATCGGTTGAACAATTAAGTGATTTGGTCGATCGCACGATTAGCCGCGCCCTGCTGAATGTGCCTGGTGTGGCGCAAATTGACCGTTTGGGGGGTGTGGATCGGGAAATTCGGGTTGATCTTGATCCAAGTCGTTTACAAGCTTATGGGATTACCGCCACCCAAGTGAATGATCAAATTCGGAATTTGAATATTGACTTACCTGGAGGGCGGGGAAATGTCGGCGGAAGTGAGCAAAATATTCGGACTCTGGGAAGTGCACAAACGGTTGCGGAATTACGAAGTTATCGGATTGTTCTCCCCAATGGCGCGACGGTTCCCTTATCAAGTTTAGGGGAGGTAGAGGATAGTTTTGCTGAACAGCGACAGGCGGCTTCTTTGAATGGGGAATCCGTGGTGGCGTTTTCGGTGCGGCGGAGTACAGGAAGTACGTTAGTCACGGTGGAAGAAGGGGTGCGTGAGGCGGTGGCTGAATTGGAGGGAACCCTACCCGATGATGTAAGTCTGGAACTGATTTTTACTCGTGCTGATGCGATTCGGGATTCCTATCAAGCCACAATTGATGCCTTAGTTTTAGCCTGTATTTTAACAGTGATTGCTGTGGGATTGTTTTTGCGGGATTGGCGAGTGACGCTGATTACAGCAACAGCGTTACCCCTATCAATTATTCCCACATTTGGAGTGATGAAACTGTTGGGGTATACCCTCAACGGGATGACGTTATTGGCGTTAGCCTTAGCCGTGGGTAACTTGGTTGATGATGCGATTTGTATGATTGAAAACATCGACCAACATTTAGATATGGGCAAAAAGCCGTTTAACGCCGCATTGGATGCTTCACGGGAAATTGGGTTAGCGGTGGTGGCGACAACGGCAACAATTGTGGCGGTGTTTATTCCGGTGGCATTTATGGGGGGGATACCAGGTCAATTTTTCCAACCCTTTGGCGTCACTGTTGCTGTTTCCACGATGTTTTCTACATTGGTGGCTTGTACGATGACACCGATGTTAAGTGCTTATTTGCTTAAATCGAAAGGGAACAGGGAACAGGGAACAGAGAACGGGCAACAGGGAACCAGAAAAAAACAAATTCACCCCTACCGCAATCTACTCACTTGGGCATTACGTCATCGGATTACCACCTTATTAATTGCGGTTGCTTTCTTTATCGGTAGTTTACAACTGGTGCCGTTAATTCCCAAGGGGTTATTTGATAGTGGGGATACGGGGTTGAGTACGGTGATGGTTGAACTACCACCTGGATCAACCTTGAGTGAAACTGAAGAAATTATGCAACAACTTAACCAGTCGTTGCAAGAAAATCCGGCAGTTGAGAAAGTTTTTACGACGGCGGATAATATCAATTCGGGTACAGTCTACGCCAACTTGTTACCTAAGGATGAACGGGAGGTTTCCCAGCAGGAATTTGAACAACAAATGCGCCAGGTGTTCGGGACAATTCCCGGCGCACGGATTAGTTTCCAAAGTCAAGGTGCAGGGGGAGGCGGTAAGGATTTATCGATTGTGCTGAAGAGTGAAAATGCCCCAGTGTTGACGCAAACAGCGGAAACGTTGGAGAAGCAGATGCGGGATATTCCGGGATTGGTGGAAGTAACGTCGAGTACCAGTTTAGTTAAGCCGGAAATTGTGATTCAGCCTGATCCCGAACGGGCGGCGGATTTGGGGGTTTCTGTGGGTGCGATCGCACGAACGGCATCGTTAGCGTTAATTGGCGATAATGAGTCGAATCTGGCAAAGTTTGATTTAGCGGATCGGCAAATTCCAATTCGGGTACAACTGAACCCAGATACTCGCGCCGATATGAGTACCCTGAAAAATTTACAGGTTCCCAGTCAAAGCGGGAATCTGGTTCCGATTAGTGCGGTGGCTGATATCCGTTTGGGAAGTGGTCCAGCGCAAATTGACCGTTTTGATCGCAATCGTCAGGTGTCGGTGGAGGCGAATTTAGAAGGAATTTCTCTGGGGGATGCGTTAGAAATGGTTAAAGCATTACCCGCGATGAATCCCCTCCCACCAGAAGTAGCTGAGGAACCGGCTGGGGATGCCAAGATTATGCAGGATATTTTTACCCGGTTTGCTACAGCATTAGGGGCGGCGATTCTCTCGATTTATGCGATTTTGGTGTTGCTATATAGCAATTTCTTGTATCCGTTTGGGATTTTAGTCGCCCTACCGTTATCGATTGGTGGGGCGTTACTGGGGTTGTTAGTCACGCAGAAAGAGTTGGGCTTGTTTGCCTTAATTGGGATTGTGTTGCTGATGGGATTGGTGACAAAAAATGCAATTTTATTAGTAGACTTTGCTTTGGCGGGGATAAAAGAAGGAAAACCCCAATTTAAGGCGGTAGTGGAGGCGGGGGTGTCTCGGTTACGCCCAATTTTGATGACGTCGGTGTCTACAATTGCCGGAATGATGCCTATTGCCTTAGAATTAGGGGCGGATGGTGAGGTACGAAGTCCGATGGCGATCGCGGTAATTGGTGGGTTTACGACTTCAACTTTGTTAACTTTGGTGGTGGTTCCTGTGTTATTTACTTATGTGGATAACTTATATCGCTGGATTCGCGGATTATTTGGGGGAAAGGGAAAGAAAAAGCAGGTTCAGTTATAGCGCTACGCACCAGGGAATAGGGAATACCAGGGATGCCAGATTTTGAGCCAACCATTCCTCCACCGTCGCCGCCAGCTTACCAGATAGACAATCACGCCAAGCCTGACGCTGTAGGGAATGGGCATCCTGTTTACACCACTGTGCGATCGCATCAGATAGCGTTTCTATTTTATCCGGTAAAGGTTTGATTAACTCCGCCAACTCCGCTAAGTCTTGGGTCGAAAAAAGCAAACGGCGATTATTTAAAAGTTCAATAAACGCCATAACATTCTGTTCAGCAAATGATGGCGCTACTTGTTGAACCACTTCTACCGACAAATCCAACCCCTCCGCAATCATCTCCACACTCAAACCCAACTGCATCATGCGTGGTATCGCTTCCAACTTGGCTTTGAGTTTGCCTTCCTGTCTGCCTTCTACTAAGTACAGTAGATCAAAGTCCCCCTTTTCGATCCCCCTCCCGTCCCCCTTCAAAAGGGGGAGACCAAAGGATGCTTCGCTTTTTATTCCATGGGGAAGCCAAAGGATGCTTCGCTTTTTGTTCCATGGGGAAGCCAAAGGATGCTTCGCTTTTTGTTCCATGGGGGATGCGAGGGGGATCGACAATGTACCGCATAGCAGAGCAAACTACTTATCAGGGCGGGTTTTGTTGAAAGGTTAGCGGTGGGTATCGCCATTAAATCCCTAAACCCGCCCCTACAATAATTGATTGGGTGAAATGGATCGCCGATCGATTAGTGGTGTCAATTAGGTATAATAGCCGGATAGGGAAATAATTCACGAAATCCCCGCCTTCGCTGTTGCGGAGACTCCGGAGTCAAATAACTCCACAGGGTTTCCCAGTAAAAAAAGGATACACCATCAAAGGCGCGATCGCGAACCGCTTCAACTTGGGCTTGAATTTGTTCAAAGGGAATCGGATCACCTAAGGTTCCCGTTAAAATGCCAATACTTACTGGAATTGTCCGCCGCGCCATGCGTACTGCGGGTTGATTAAGTTCCGCCGTAAAACTACTCAACTCATCCCGATAAACCTGTAACACGAGTTCATCAACCCAACCCCGTTGTACCCACGTTTGCCAGTCTTGTAGATAATGTTTATAAGCAAAGGCTTGGGGATTAGGTGAAAGCGAGATGATACAATCTGGTTTAATCGATTTAACCGTCTGGACAATCTCTCCCATAAACTCGCTAATCTTATTCGCCCGCCAGCGCATCCATTCACTATTTAATGGCGAATTTGGCGGAGGATTCCCATAATGTTCTTGCTGATAACGCTCAAGCGTATAAGGATCATAACCCAATTCCACAGGCATGCCAAAGTGATCATCTAACTGAATCCCATCCACATCATATTGGTTGACTACTTCCTTAATTAGATCCAGGATAAGCTTTTGTACCTCTGGATGTAACGGATTCAGCCATAAGAGTTGGGGATTCTCCGGATCAGATTTTTGAGTTAAACCCTGAGTTAGCCAGGTGGGATGACGCCGTGCTAATTCAGAATGAATCGTTGTCATAAATCCATACTCAAACCAAGGAATTACCCGTAACCCTTGGCGATGTCCCTGCTGTACAATTTCTTCTAAAACATCTCCATTGAGACGCATAATTGCCAGCAGGGGTTCTTGTGTCGCCACCGCACTCGGATAAAACGTATGTCCCCGATTCCAAACCACCGGATAAACCGTGTTAAAGTTCAGTTTAGACAATTGCGCGATCGCTCGGTTAATTCCCCATGGCGAAAACAATACACCACTGGCTACATTTGTCAACCAAACGCCTCTAATTTCTGTAATTTTTGTTGGCGTTTGGGAACGGGCCAAAGATGGGGAAAATACAATCGATTTAGCAACAAGTAGGAAAATACTGAATATCAGCCCTAATCCGAGAAAAACCCTGAATCTACGTTGACGTTTGTTATTCGTCATACTCGCTCCGCCAGAAGCTAGCTACGTTATTTGTTTATGTCTTAGGTCCATGGATTAACATTACATCCAGAAACTGTAGGGGCGCAAGACTTGCGCCCGATTTAACCATTAAATCTATGCCATAATTTTAGTTGTGTCACGTCAGTAGGTTGGATTAAGGAAAGGAAACTCACCGGAATCTAGGGCTAAAGCCCCTACTACGAACTCTGTCTATGCCATAATTTTAGTTGTGTTACGCCACTACATGGCTAATTTTATGGATTAACTTACGTCCGGAAACCGTATAGAACCCAACCTTTGCGCCCGATTCTATAGTATCAATTTTCGTCACACAGCCGTTGAATAAACAAATTGGTTGTTGGCTTGAAATCCAACTTCCTGATTATTGGCTTGAAATCCTACCCCATTACTAACTTGCATATCGTTAATATCTAAACCATAGAGTTTTGCACCTTTCAAATTGGCATCAAGCAAATCAGCTTTTCTGAGAACTGCCCAGGTTAGATTCGCATTCTCCAGATTAGCTTGAGTGAGATTAGCACCCGTCAAATCTGCGCCTTGGAGATTCGCCCAATCCAGTTTAGCGGATTCTAAATTCGCGGCAATCAAACTTGCCCCTTCTAAATTCGCCCGACTTAATCTCGCGCCACTGAAATTAACCCCTTCTAAATCAGCGCCCGCTAAATCTAAATCTTTTAACCAGGCGTAGCTGAGATTGACAAAACTCAGTGCTGACCCATAAACCCTAGCACCAATCAACCGTGCTTCCGATAAATTCGCCCATTTGAAATTCACGCCCGTTAAATTTGCATCCCGCAAATTCACCCGTTCTAACTGCGCTCCGCAAAGATTGGCCCCCCATAAGTTGGTACGTCTGAGGTTCGTACCATTCAATATTGCCCCACTGAGTTTAGCACCCGTGAGCTTTGATTTGACCATAAAAGCACCACTCATATTAGCTTTCGTCAAATCCGTTTCAATGAGTTTGGCATCACTCATTTTAACGTAATTAAGATTAGCCCAATTCATCTGAGCGCCACTAAAATCTGATTTGAGTAAAAATGCTCGGCTAAAATCAGCGCCTCTGAGATTCGCCCCGGTTAGGTTCACTCCGATTAACATGACTCCCCTGAGGTTAGCCCCACTGAGGTCAATCCCGGTGAATTCTCGATTTCCTTGTTCGTACAGTTTGAGAAGTTGTCTAACGTTCATAGCTACAATGTCCACTAAGTATTTCTGATTTGGGCAAAGTTGAATGGATTGATAACTTTAATAGGATTCTCTTCCTACTTTAATCCTGATAGTTAATGAATAAACCTTCTTTGAAAAAATTTACGTTCATACCCATTTTTTGCAAACTGTAGTATAATTTATCCCTTTCTGACAATCAGTCAAATTGAGCGGTAAATCTCTTAGTCAAAGAAGGCTCCAAGGCAAAGCGCAGACGGTTGAACTTGCTTATGATATCTGCTTTTGTCTCTTGGTAACGGCTGGCTTATGTTCTCGTCCACGGATCGAGGACATCACCCCAATTTAACATCATCAACGTTGTAAAAACGTTGTAAAATTTTTCCTACCTGACTTTCCTAATACAGATTATACTGCTATATGATTGCAATTTTGCTCAAATGGTTACCTTCTTTATCAAGCTTAAAGAAATCATTAAGTAATATCAAGGCTTAACACTGTACGCCTAATAATTCAGATCATAATGCAATACTTGTCATACAGCATAAGACGTTTAAATTGGTAATTAATGGGCTGATATAGAGATGATTATCAAAAACTATATAATTGTAGAATAAATGACGAAGGACAAATGACGCCTAACCCATCCTCGTTAAGCAAGTGGTAGAATTTGACCCGCTTGAACGGAAAGAATCTGCGAGGAGTTCAACCATTGGGAATCAAACGCGCCCAAGTGAGTGGTTGTAATCAGGGTTTGAAACCGATCTTGAATCGCATCCAAAAGCTGATTTTGGCGGTTAGGATCAAGTTCTGCTAAAACATCATCCAGTAATAACAGGGGCGGTTCACCCACAACCTCTTCTATTAGTTTTAATTCTGCCAATTTTAGTGCCAAAACCAACGTCCGTTGTTGTCCTTGAGAACCATAGGAACGGGCAGGGGTTTGGTTAATTGTAAATTCCACATCATCTCGGTGTGGACCAACCAGAGTTATCCCCTGACGCTGTTCAGGAAAACGACGATGGTGGAGTTTATCTAAAAATGCCTGTTGAACACCTTCTGGGTCATCCTTCTCTAGGTTGACATTTGGCGCGTAGGTCACTTCCAGTAACTCTGTTTTACCACTAATACTACTATGCCAAGATTGGGCAAGTGGTGCTAATCGTTGCAACACTCTAGCACGACGCCGAGTCACACGCGACCCCGCTGTTGCCAGTTGTGCATCCCAAAGCGCGAGTTCTGCCTGGGGCTGCTTTGATATTACCCCCTCTTGTGTCCCCTTTTCATCCTGCTTGCGAATGGTTTTGAGCAAGGCGTTGCGCTGGCGCAGGACTTGATTATATTGCTGCAAAATATAAGCATAAATCGGTTCAAGTTGGGTAAGAATAGAATCCAACCAATTCCGGCGTCGTTCCGGACTTCCACGAACTAAATCCAAATCCAGACTGGAAAACTGTACCGCATTCAAAATCCCCAAAAAATCTAGCTGGCGACGTAAGGATTCGCGATTTAGAGCAACAGTGCGGCGTCCCTGACTGCGAAGCGTTAAGCTCAGTTCAATAGAACCATACGCCCGTTCCAAGATAGCCTGGATCTGACCCATTGAGGCGTTTTCCAACACCATTTCGCGATCGCGTCCTGAACGATGACTTTTCAGCGTCGAGAGTAATTCTACCGCTTCTAGCAGATTAGACTTTCCCTGAGCATTATTTCCCACCAAAATCGTTTTCGGTGCCTCAAAATTAACCAAGCAATCCCGATAATTCCGAAACTGGCGCAATTTTAAGCATTTTAAGTACATTGGTCATTCGTCATTGGTCATTCGTCCTTTGTCAGAAAATCACCGATTCTTGTACCAACGAATAAACAGTTTCTCCAACTCAACCCAAATAAACAATGACGTACTAAACCCTAAACAAATCAACAATTCAGTCGGCGTGAGCGGTTCTGTACCAAAGAAATTTTGTAAAAATGGCACATAAACCAATGCCAATTGCAAAATCGTCGTCACTGTTACAGCCCAAATTAAATAGGGATTCGAGAACGGATTTATCTCAACAGTTAAACGAGTATTGGAACGAACCGCGATCGCGTGTCCCATCTGAGCCACACATAATGTAGTAAAGACCATCGTTTTCCAGTGGAGTGGAAAATAGTCAAACGCCAACGCCATTAACGTAATCGTGACAATGGCGAAAATAATCCCAATGCGAACCATATACAAACCTAGCCCCCGGGCAAAAATACTCTCACGGGGACTAAAGGGAGGACGCTTCATTACATCCGGTTCAGCCGGTTCTACTGCTAACGCTAAAGCAGGTAAACCATCAGTGACTAAGTTCATCCAGAGAATTTGTAACGGCGACAGGGGAACATCGGGGAGTCCCATAATCGGTGCAGCGGCAATGGTTAACACCTCACCAATATTACTGCCCAAGATATAGCGAATAAAGCGGCGGATATTATCATACACCGTGCGACCTTCTTCAGTCGCAGCAACAATCGTGGCAAAGTTATCATCCAGGAGTACCATATCACTGGCTTCCTTACTCACATCGGTTCCGGTAATCCCCATCGCTATCCCGATATCTGCTTGTTTCAAGGCGGGAGCATCATTCACCCCATCCCCCGTCATTGCCACGAATTCACCTTGACGCTGAAGCCCTTGTACAATCCGCAGCTTATGTTCAGGAGAAACACGAGCATAAACGCTCACCTCTTCCACCTGTTTATCCAGATCCGATTGTGCCAGCTTTTGTAACTCCTGACCCGTGAGAACCCGATCATGTTGATCCGCAATACCCAAAGCATGAGCGATCGCGCGAGCCGTAAGCTGATGATCGCCTGTAATCATCACCGCGCGGATACCCGCATTCCGACAGCGGCGCACGGCATCCAGAACTTCTGGACGAGGGGCATCTAACATCCCCACCAATCCTAACCACACTAATCCTTGCTCTGTCGCTTCATGCGCCTCTACCCCGTCATCAGGTGCAGCCTCCAGAGGCTTATAGGCAAACCCCAAAACTCGCAATCCCGCCCCAGCCATTTGATTATTGTGTCGCAAAATATCCGTTCGTTGCTCATCGGTCAACACCTCGGTGCGATCGCCCGCCTGCAAAGAATGGCAACGCTCCAAGACTAACTCAGGGGAACCCTTGGTAAACATGAGGTAGGTTCCTTGTCCATCATTGGTTACCGCTGAGCCATTAGATCCTTGACATATTACACTCATGCGCTTCCGCTCTGAGGAAAAGGGAATTTCACCCACCCTGGGAAACTGACGCCGCAACGGTTCTTTATCAACACCACCCTTCCCGGCTAGGGTAATTAATGCCCCTTCCGTGGGATCTCCTAAAATCAGCCAATCATCCTGTTCATATTGCAAGACGGCATCATTACAGAGGGCGCACCCTTGAAGTAAGACCTGTAATTCGGGATACTCTTGAGCAGAAACCCCTGCCTCGGCGATGAGAAACTCCCCGTTAGGCGCATAGCCTTCTCCCGTAACTTGGAACGTGTGGTGGGGCGTGATTACCCATTGCACGACCATCTTATTTTGAGTCAGAGTCCCAGTTTTATCTGAACAGATCGTCGTCACACTGCCTAAGGTTTCCACAGCCGGAAGTTTCCGGATCAGAGCATGGCGACGCACCATGCGTTGAGTTCCCAATGCCAAGGTAACGGTAATTACAGCAGGTAAGCCTTCTGGCACAACCGCTACCGCCATACTCAGGGACACTTCCACCAGTTGTTGGAAGACGCCTAAATCTCCGCCACTTTGAATTAAGCCGCCAACCACAACCAGCACGACCAAAATTAGGGAACCACTGACTAAGACATTCCCCAATTGGGTCATCCGCTGTTGCAAGGGTGTTGGTTCGCTTTCCACCCCTTGCAACATTTCGGCAATCCGTCCCAGTTCCGTCTTCATCCCTGTGGCTGCAACTAGGACGGTGCCTCGACCTTGAACAACTTCGGTACCTTGAAAGACTAAATTGATGCGATCGCCTAAGGGGGTATCTTCCGCTAAAGTAAGGGCAGCTTCCTTATTCACCGCGTTCGCTTCTCCAGTTAAAGCGGATTCCCGGATCTGGAGGTTTGATTCCTCAATTAACCGTCCATCAGCAGAAACTTGCACCCCCGCTTCCAGGAGCATAATGTCTCCAGGGACAAGCTGTTTGCTATCCACCTCCATCGGTCTACCCTCGCGGAGGACACGGACTTTAGGAGAGGCGAGATTTTTCAGGGCGGCGAGAGCTTTTTCTGCCCGACTTTCTTGGAGATAGCCTAAGACGCCATTAAGAATAACGATTAACAGAATCGCGATCGTATCCTTAAACGGAACTTGACCCGCCTCTAATCCTCCTTGTCGCCAATCGATCAGATCAATGACTCCGGAGATGATTGCCACCACAATCAGCATGATTAGCATGATGTTGGTGAACTGATCCAGAAGAATAGCCCAAGAACTGCGACCCGCAGTTTCTTCGAGTTCATTCAATCCGTAGTATTGCGATCGCTCTCTGACTTGTTCAGAGTTTAAACCCGTCTGCGGATTGCTCTCCAGTTGGGCAAGCGACTCGTCTATGGATTGGGTATGCCATGCATTTAACGGATCAGGCAGCGAATGGGAACGATGAGATGAAGTCACGGGGCAGGTTTGCATAAACACGATACCCAATCAATCATAGTCTTTTCAGACAACAACTGTAATTGGGGAAGTTGTAGAGACGTAGCATGCTACGTCTCTACACCCTCGCCCCCCCGCTTAAAACTGATAGCGAACTGAAAAGTGAAATCCCTCATCTTGAGCATTTTGACCTTGATCTTCGAGTTCGACTAAGGGTAAACCATAGTCAAGGCGCAAATTTAATCCAGGTAGGGGTTGCCAAAGTATTCCCATACCCAGACTGGCTAAAAACTGCTCTTGAGGCAGAATATTCTGATTATCAGGATTATTCCACACCCAACCCGCATTGAAAAATGGCGCAATTTGGAACGTTGACGCACCTGATGCATTTTCCTCTAAGGTGATCCGGTCTTCTAGGAACAATCGCACGCCATTATCGCCAATTCGAGCGTTCTGTCGATAGCCTTGCACAGATTGAGCGCCACCAATGACAAATTGCTGAGACGGTAAAAGAGTATTGGGAGTCAGTTGAATGTCAGCCCCCATAATTAAAAAATGACCATCACTGAAAATTTGAACTCGTTGGATCTGACCCAGCCAGCTCAAAAAACGTCCATCCGGATCAGGATCGGGATTAACAGTCGCATCCAACCACCCTGTACCCAGACTAAAGAGCGATCGCACTGACCAGACTCCTCTAGAATCACGACGTAGGTAGTCTTGTCCAAATTGAATCACACTAGTGCGCGTTATCCCGTCTGCATCAGCACCAGGACTTAAAGGGGCAGGCATATCTAACAAAAATGTCTGACTTTCCCTATAGCTAAAACTCAGGGATAGGGAGAATTCTTCACGGGAGGTGCGAATTAAGGGTTGACTAAAACTAATCTCATACTGTTCTGATTCCCCCTCAATATCGAATCGAGCAAAGGGTTCGGCTGTGATTTGATTGCGATCAAGGCTGGCTTGCACTTGCAGGGTGCCATTTTTAGGATTTAGGGGAAGGCGATAGCCCATGTTAATCACGTTTGAGCCGCCCGTGGTGGAATAGGAGGAACTAGCTGTCAGTGCATCCCCATACCCGGTCAGATTCCGATAGCGTCCATTTACGCCCAATCGTTCTGAACCCACACTTGGCGGTGAATAGTTATCGACGGTGAAGCTACCTTCAAAGGGATTGGCTTCAACAACACGAATAATTAAATTGCTTTTTCCCGGTTGACTACCCGCACGAAGACTGGCGTCTACGGATTCAAATAAGGGATTCGCCCGCAGTAGCCGCAATTTATCTTCCAAGCGAGCGGTATTTAAGGGGGTGCTGACACCAAGCTGAATCCGATTCTGGATATAACTGGGTTTAAGGCGACGAATTCCCTCAATTTTAATCTCCTCCAGACTCCCTTCCAGAACAAAAATCTCTACGACGCCATCCGTAATAACCTGGTCTACTAGAATGGCTCTTGAGGTGATGTAGCCACGATTTAAATAGAGTTGAGTGATGGCATCAGCAGCCTGTTGGAGTTGTTGCAGGGTAACGGCTTCTCCTTCCAAGGGTTGGACAATGGGATTGAAGTCCTCGGTTTCAAAGATGGTGCTACCTGTGACATTGATTTTCTCGATTTGAATCATCTCCACGTTAGAATTTGTGGGACGAGAGGGAGTGGGTTCGGGTTGGGTCAACGGTGGGGACTCATCAGGACGTAAGGGTTCAGGACTAGGCGTGGGTTGAGGAAAACGATCGTCCGGATTGGGTTGGATGGTTTCGGGGTTGGGAATCGTGGGCGGAGTTTGTGCGATCGGAATATCATCCTGGTAAGCGTGATCTTCATCTTCTGCCTTGTGCCCTCTGCCTTCTGCCTTCTGAGAGAGTTCCATCAGGTTAGGGAAATGAACAGGGTTGTGGCTCACTGGTGACACAGACATTGGAGTTGTACCCAACGCCGTTGATGCATTTAGACTGATAATACCCACCCAAACAGGTGTCAGTTGTCCCAGAATCTGCCCCTGTGAACTACCCATCGCTGACTTTCAGTACAGCGTGGGCTTCTGATTTCGCTGGGGAATGCCGCAGCTTAGACTTACGCCCAAGCTTTGGTCTTACTTCCCCTCCGTCAGCAGCAGTCCCAGTCCCTGAGACCGATAAGATTCTGATGCCTTCTGCTCTGATATTTGCTGAGGCATTACCGTCTCTATCGTGGTGAGTGCCACAGCTAGGGCAAGTCCATTCCCTAACCTCTAAGGGCATCTCCTTCACTTGATAATGGCAGTTTGAGCAGAGTTTAGAACTAGGAAACCATCGGTCAATTTCTACCAATACCTTACCCTCAAATTCAAGCTTGTACGATAGGAAATTGACAAACATTCCCCAGCCTACATCAGAAATAGATGCAGCTAGTTTGTGGTTACGAACCATGCCCTTAGTATTTAGGCTTTCGACTACGATGACTTGGTTTTCGTCAACAAGCTTTCTGGACAGCTTATGCAGGTAGTCTTGACGGACATTTGATACTCGTTCGTGAACCCTAGCCACCAGTTTCCTTGCTTTATCTCTTGACTTGCTTCCTTTCTCCTTTCTGTCTAATTTCCGTTGCTTGCGCTTAAGGTTACGCTCATGTTTAGCTAAATGTTTAGGATTAGCAAACTTAGAGGTCTTAACACCATCATTGACAATAGCAAAGTCCTTTAAACCTAGGTCAATCCCGATTACATTACCATCAGTGTTACTCGGTGGGTTATCCCCTTCTACCTCAGTCAATACGGACGCAAAATATCTCCCCGATGGGGTCATGCTAACCGTTACCGTCTTGATAGTTCCTTCGATTGGTCGGTGTATTTTAGCTTTCACTATGCCGACGCGACCCGGAAATTTGAGGCAGTCATCAATAACCCTAACTGACTGGGGATACTGAATAGATTGCCTATTCTTTTTATCCTTGAACCTTGGGTATCTAGCTCTACCCTCAAAGAAGTTACGGTAAGCAGTCACTAAGTTAAGCGTAGTCGCTTGTAAGACTTGAGAATAGCAGTCAGACAACCATTCAGTCCCCTCCTGTTTTTTAAGCTTAGGTAAAAATGCATTCAAGGCGGACTGACTCAAGCCCTTACCCGTTAGCTGGTAGGTTTCAATGCACAGATTAAGAGCATGATTCCACCACCAACGGCTACAGCCAAAGTGTTGAGCTAGTATTTCTTGTTGTTCAGTTGTCGGATACAGCCTAACTTTGACGGCTTGATGTTGCATTGTTTTCACCTTTTCTTACTAATATATACCATTTTCAGTAAATAGGCTCAGGATAGGCAAGTAAATTTTATCGGGATTGACCAATAAAATTTACTTGGGGGTGATCCCAAGTATCAAGGGCGCTCACCCTGAGCGGAGTCGAAGGGTAGAGCGTGGGACTTATCGCCTCCCCCAAACCCCCACCATCAGTTAACACTCTCACTTGAGGTGTTTCCACCTGCCATGTCCCTGATTTTACCTGTTGAACCGCCTGGGAATTAAAAAGTTCTGTCAGCATGAGGCTAATTTCTTCGAGTGTCATCCTATTTTGTTTGATGAAAGTTTTGAAAAAAAATCCCCCGACAGTTGCCAGGGGATAGGTTGAGCCGTATCAAAAATTGGGGATGAAGTGTAAAGTGACAAGTTTGATGACCGTTCTTGGTTATCTATTGTCCTTCACTGTCCTTCACCCTTGAATCGTTACAGCCATTCGGGAACGGCTTCTTCTTTGGTGTTGGTATTGCGTGAGGGCGTCTCGCGGGTAAATTTCATCTGAATCGAGCGAGTTTGTTCGCCATCTGCTGCGACTGCCATGATGGGGTAGTCGATTAAACCATCTTGGAAGGACATCTGGAAGCGGAAGGTTCCGTCTGGGTTGAGTTTAATTGGACGCCCGCCAATGGTTACGGTAGCATCAGGTTCGGTTGCGCCGTAAACGATTAACTCAGCATCAGCGACTAACCAGAACTGACGAGGACGAATGGGTGGCATAGAGGCAGACATCCCCATCCCGACTCCGGACATGCCGACACCAGACATGGTTAAGCCAGACATGGTGGGTACAGCCCACATCCCTACCCCAGAGGGGAAGATGTAGGAACTGACGGATTGAGACGGAGCCATCGATCCGGGAACATGCTGCATTGAACCGTACATAGAACCCGCGACGCGCTGAGCTTCGGCAGATTTTGCCATGCCAAAGATTTCGTCGTAGATGGGGTTCTCGGTATCTGCGGTATCTGCGGTAACAGGTTGGCGCTTGCTGGGAGGAACCAACTCGTATACCGTCTTGCCTTGGAGTTCTTCCTCCCAGTTAACGGTGATGAATTGGTCTTCAATCCAGTCGCTGGGATAAACCGGGGGAACATGGACGGGTGTAGAACGGGCTAGGATTAACCAACGACCATCGGCACAACGATAACCGATATCCACTACGTAGTCGCGATCGCTAACGGGTAGCGGTAAGTACCATTCTCTTGCTAGTTCGTCACAGGGATATTCCTGAATGCTATGGGCGCTTTGGTATTCCAGGTTAATATCGGTGACATCATAAATCCGCAGCGCTAATTGCTGTCCTCCCTGACGCCGCAGATCTTCCTTGTGTTCGTTGGGAATATCCCAGTAGGTATATGCCCATTGGGGATCGCGGGGCATGAGGACAATCCGACTTTCCCCATAACCAGAGGGTAAATCAGGTAATCCTTCGTCTACAGATGCTAGATCACCACCGGTGCGATCGTCTTGACCGAGTTCAAATTTAGATGCTTCCACTTCTGGTTGTGCCTCCACTGTGCTAGTTGGACTGAGCGAGATTTTGGTATGTTGGACTTTTTGAATTTCTGCCAGTAACTGTGCTTTACGCATCCGGCTATACCGTGAGATGCCGTACTCACTCGCAACTCTACGCAGTTGCCGTAAGGTCATCTCTTCTAAAGGTGGGCGTTCTTTTGCCATGAATATGCTCTCCAATTGTTAGGTCGGTAGGTTGTATATCTCCTGGTGAATCAAAAAATGGGGATCATAATTTAACAACATCGCATCTGATATTTGATAAAGGTTGATGATTCCTACCGCCTTGGAGTAAGTCAATCTCGGTGACGTATTGCATTCGTCTTTCGTTTGGGCAGGTACAAACTCACGCATGACTTACTGTTTAGGCTGACGTTGGGATTTCTCCCGATAACACTTAGATTTCTCCAGTAAGGATCACAGAAATACTGATTTGAGTATTTCTTTGGGATCGCTTTATTTATCTATGTACCAGAAAAGCCTTAGGTATGGTCAAGGGGATCAAGACGCCAATTTTCACGAATTGACGAATTTTCAAGCTTACCGGGGATCGCATTGTCAGGGTTTCATGACATTTGAGGTAAAAAGGGGATCGCTGAGTTATCAGTTATCAGTTATCAGGAACAGGGGTTGTAGAGACGTTCCGATGTAGGGGCGGGTTTTACTACTAACATTTCGTTGTCACCCTGATATAACGAAACCCGCCCCGACCTAACCGTTCAATTCTCGCAAATTGACGAATGACCAATGACCAATGACCAATGACCAATGACCAATGACCTAGAAATTAAAAAACCCCTCATCAGAGAAATCCTGCTGTTCCAGCCAATCTTGACCTAACTGAATAGTCACATCGGAGGCTAGAGACCCCGTACTCTCAACCCGCACCTCACCAAATCCCAAATCAGCCCGGATAGCCGCAGCGCTGGCTTCGTCTCCTTTTTGGGCAATGATGCGTGTAACTTTTAAGGGTTCTGCCCAAGGTTCGCCGACATAATTATTTCGATAACCCGCTTCTCTTAGGGTACTGATTAGGGATTGAACGGCTTCTGGATTATCGGTACTATCTTGAATCGCCACCCGCAAATAAGCTGGGTCAAGATCGGAGAGTTCGCTATAACCTTGATCGAAATGTTGAGCTACCATTTGCCGAATCTGGCGGTGATTGGGTAACCAGTAACTGACTTCATTTTCGCCCGTGCCGTTAAACCGCCCCGGAACCATTAACATTTGTACGTCAGACCGTTTACTATCAACCGCAAATCCGATTAGAGCCACCAATTCTTCAACGCTTAAGTTGGTGTCAATGTGAGACTGAATTACCGATAAAATTTTAGGCAGTCGGGCTAAAGTTGTAGGATTGAGCGCTTGCTCGATTAATGCCCGCATTAGGATTTGCTGGCGCTGTACTCGACCGACATCCCCATATTTGTCATAGCGAAAGCGCAAAAATTGCATTGCCTGCTCGCCATTCAGATGCTGTTTACCTTGCTTAAGGTTGATATAGAGGTGTTGAGAATCATCTTGATATTTCATGTCCTTGGGAACATACACAGTAACGCCACCCAAGGCATCCACGAGCTTTTCCACACCTTGGACATTCACTCGGACATAACGGTCAATCCCTACACCGTCGAGGAGTTCACTGGCTGCCTTTGCCGTTAATGCTGGTCCACCATGGTAATTAGCCGCGTTGATTTTAGTCACACCATACCCTTCAACGTAGGTTTGGGTATCGCGGGGAATGGAGAGAACATTTAATTTTTGGTTATTGGGGTCAAACCGAGCCAAAAGCATGGTGTCGGAATGCCCATCAAAGGAATTGACCAGTGCATGGTAGCCCAAGTCTTCCTCTAGAGGTTGATCCAAGTCAGAGGTAAGAACCTTCGTCCCCAAAATCAAAATATTGACAGGTCGCGTCAATTCGGGTAGTCGCATACTATTGCGGGTCATACTACCCTTGTCGCTAAAGATGGCTGCCTCATCAGCACTCAGTTGGCTTTGCAGTAAAGGCATACTCGATAGCGAAACAGCAAGCATTGCCCCGGCTGTCGCGGATAACATGGCGACGCCAGTAAAACCTAACCAAAGCCAAAGCCAATGTCCTCGTTTAGCTTTAGCCGATTTCTTTTTCGGCGGTTGACTCCTCTTTTTCTGTACTGGGCGGGGTTTTTCGTAGGTTTTTCGAGCTGGCACTTGGTTTCCTCACACACACATAAGCGATCAGGATGGGTTTGGGCAAATGATACACGCCGATGCCCTCATTGCTTACCCTGAGTCTGGTTTAGAGCGTTTGACACAAACACTCATATCAGGTTTTCTCACCGTTTGGGGCAGAACCAGGCAAATACGGCAAAAGATGAGAACAGTTGATCAACTTCAGGCAAAAAGCCCGTCACCATTTTCCTATAACTGGACAACCCAAACGCTGAAATCGTTTACTCGGACAGATGCTTTCGCACTTTCCCTTCCGCCACCTGGCTAATCCCAGGGAGACGGGGTAACTTCCCTTGCCACAAGCGCACCATGAGCCAAACACTGACTAAAAAATACCCAGAGGTGAGCATGGTATTCATAAATAACAGACGGAAGCTCCAAAACTCGGTGAGCTGCGCCCCTGACAATAATAAAATGTAGCCTACTAGCCAAGCGAAAGCCAAGGTTACGGACAAACGACTCACTGCTTGCTGTTCTCGTGTTCCTTGGCGACGGTAGAGTGTCCACAGTGCCGGAAAAAAGCCGATCACAGGCAGCAGGTAGGCAAATAGCTGTAAACGTTGGAGGTTTTGATTGTCCAATGGGTTGAGGTGATTCATGGTGCTTTGATTTAAGGCAGAAAAACCTGATCAGGTGGGAATTTGCTCATTGCTCATCAGTGCTAAAAAAAGGAATAATATCACAACCGCATACCAGGTAGCCTAAAAACTTATGGGTATTCAGTTCAATTTCATTGTCAAAGTCTTAATTCTATCCCTAGGCATTTCCCTGCTGATTAAGTACGCCAGTCCTAGTTTACCCCCTATTCCGGCAACGTCCGGGAATGCCCTGATTGCCGTACTCACACCCGCTATAATTTTAGCGATCGCTCTTTTGTGGCGTTTCTGGCAATTTCACAGCAGAGGTTCGTAGTCAGCACTTTAGTGCTTCCTGATCAACGTAGATCAGGGCGGGTTTATTCATATCTGGGTAGAAACCGAAACGATAGTCGTAAAACCCGCCCCTACACAATTAAAACTTCCTTACCAAGGACTTCCGACTAAAGTAAACGAACTCCAAAAATAAGGATGAGTAAACGCCTTATCCTCAATTCCAGCTAATTCTTCAGGTAAATCAATCGTTCCATTGGGAGTAATCAATTGCCCATTTTCAATCTTCACTTGACCCTGAATCATCGCTAATTGGGTTTGTCGCAGCGCTTCGGCTTTAATTGGGACTTGCTTTAAATTTTGATAAAACGTAGTCATTAATCCCAATGTCCCCTCATCACTGACATACCAGAGGCTTCCCAAAGCTGATTTTACCCCCGCTTGTACCGCTAATCCAGTAAATCCTAACTCCGCCTCTTCATTCCCTAATGCCGTGCGACAAGCACTTAATACCATCAGTTCCACGGGTGGATTATGCAATCCAAGTTGGCGAATTTGATCCAAAGATAGTCTCTGATTCCAAAACTGAATGTAGGAGTTTTCCGGTTTACCTGGTCTAAATTCACCATGAGTTGCCAAATGAACAATACCAAAGGGTTGATCCGCCCGTGCTGCTTTAAGATTGGCGGGAGTAAACGTATAATTAAGGAAGGATTCACCTTGCCATAATTTATCTGCGATCGCGGATAATTCTACAGGCACAGCAGGTAAGGGATTTTGCTCCGTAAATTCAGACGCCCCCATTGCCAAAACCTGTAAATCACTCACATCTACATAACGAGTATCCGTTAGCGACAAACTTGGCATAAACCCAATACTATAGCGTTCAACAATAAAACCCTTCCCATCATGAAGCGCCGCTACAGGTAAGGAACGCAAACCCTGATCCATAATCAACGCCAAATTATTAATGTCTCTGTCTTGTAACTCCTCCTCCAACGGAGCAATTAACCACCGATACAACTGCTGGGCGCTAGAAAGATACGGACGAGGAATGCGAGTATCCGTAACCGCACGGCGGAAATTTTGTACAGTTTCCATCACCCTTTTCCGACTTGCCCCCGGAACAACAAATCGCATCGGTTCCCCTTCAGCCGTAACCAAAATCAACTCCAATTTATCCGTATCTTCCCACACCTCCTGAGCCAAAACCATAGACTCCCAACCACCAAACCCCTCTGCGAACCTCTGCGCTTCCCTCTGCGAACCTCTGCGTTTTCTCGTCTCAACTTCGCCTCTGTTACTATCATCTCCAACACCATCTCCTGGCACAAACACCACATAAATCAGAGCTGGCTTCACCCCAGTCGCCTGTTCAATCCTTTGTAAAGTCCTTTGAGCTTGTGTCAGCGTAATAATTGGCGTCTCACTTAACCCCCAGTACTCTTCATATTCATTCGTAAACGCGGTTTCAGTTTCCGCGATCGCACTCAAAACTGGAGAATTATCAAGTACGAAATCCTCAGATTCATCTATCTCGTTGGATTCAGTATCTAAACAGTCGGGAGGACAGGAACCTGTGATAAATTGATCGGTGATAATCTGAATATTCCCTTCGGTTTGGTTATCAGGAAACGATTGGGATAGTTCAAGATTAGACTCGCCACTGGTAATTATACCTGCTGTACCATTAATTGAGGCATCACCCACATTAAACGCAATCACACCCTGACCGCCATGCTGGATGCTAATCCCACCACCACTGTTACCTCCGGCTGTAGAAATACTAGCATTTCTACCATTTTGGTCGATGAATGTGTCGGTTATCTGGATGAACCCGCCAGCGGTAATATCAACATTTCCGCCTGTACCATTACTTCCCCCTTGAGTATTAATTGAGGTAACTTGAATATTATTGTCAGCGTTAAGGGTAATGGAACCGCCATCACCTGAACTGGAACTTGTGTCTAGGGATTGAGTGGTGATATCTTGACTGGCTGTTAGGTCAATACTGTTGGCAGTTATTGTATCATTGGCTATGATATTTGCGGCATTATTAACCGTTAATCCACCGAGGTTTCTTGAGGTAGCCATACCTGTTCCCGTGGTGTATTGGGTGGCTACTTCATCAGGGGATAAGGCAGAATCATAAATGGCTACTTCGTCAATACTGCCCGTGAAAAAGTTATCAAGTGGCGCGTTATCTCCTCGACGTGCTAGAAAAAGTGGGGAATTATTTTCGGTTATACCTGTTGCGGCATCTAGTCCAGTCTGTTGTAGAACTCCATCAACGTATAGAAATAGATTAGAACCTTCTTTGACAAAAGTAACGTGATGAAAATTACCGTCATTAATCCGTTGAGTTGAAGTAGCCGTTGAAAAATTAGAACCGTCCCATTGAGCACCATAAATTTTTCCTGCTTCAGGAATGGTTTGGTTGAAATACCTAATCACATAAGGATATCCATCTGGCGCTCCACTCCATTTTTCAATGACATCATTATCTCCCTGTTCCGTATCTAATTGTACGGGTGAAGCTTTAATCCAAGCGGTTATCGTAAAATCCTCATTCGTGCCAAAATCAATAAAATCTGAATCGGGAATTTCTACATACCCCGTCGTACCATCAAAAAATGGTGCTGGATTAGCATCATCCGCTAATGCTCCCTCTTGATTACGATTTACCCCACCAAAATAAGTGCCATCTATATTGTTTCCAGACGAATCAAAAGCCGTCTCCCCCTCTTCATCAAGACGCCAATATCCCACTGGATCATCTAACAGTACCGCCACATTATAAGGTAACGCTCCACCGACAGCACCATTAAATGTAATATTCCCGGTTCCAGCTTCTAACGTCAGCGTATCTGTACCGGGATTAAACGCATGAAGACTACTATTAAAGGTAATATCACCGCCAACCGTAGAACCTGTGCTAAGTGTCTGACTACTGCGGAGAATTACGGGGGCTTCAAAGGTTAAATTGCCACCATTCAAGCCAATTGAGGCATCTAAATTAATGAATGCCGCCTCAAAGGTTAAATTATTGCTACTGCTGGAATTAATATCACTGATAATATCAATATTTTTACTCGCAGCAATTGAGACATCCCCGGAATTTAAGGCAGTTAACAGTGAATTAGCAGAAATTAGGAAACTTCCGCTACCCTCTCCCGACAGGATTTGATTATCGTTGAGTGCTGTATCATTGGTTCCACTTGTGCCAATAATCACGCTAGTGGGATCTAATAATAATTGTCCCGCTTCACCTGCAATAGCATTTACATCCACAACACCATCAAAAGCTAACTTTTCCTGACTGGATATCTCGACAAAACCGCCGTTACCAGAATTGAGTCCGCCACGAGTGCTAATGTTGCCATAAAATACAGTTTGCTTATCTGCCCAAATAATTACAGTTCCGCCATCACCTGCGGTTAAAGCATCAGCCTGAATCGTGGAATTTTCATCAACTAATGTGAGATCAGCATTAGGGATTATTCCTGCACCTTGATAGTCGCCACCAATGCGAACAGTTCCGCCATTATTTGTTCCCGATGCGTCAATATTGGCACTGATTAATCCTACAGTTTTGCCAATAACATTTATCTCGCCGCCAGTTGCAGATGAAGCCGCATGTAGGGGCGCATAGACGTGCGCCCCCTCATAGACGTGCGCCTCCCCATAGACGTTCGCCCCCACGGGTGTTCCAGCATTTCCGATCTGGGAAACATCAATAGTGCCAGAGATAATAGTAACGTCTGTTTCATTGGGGAGAATTAAGTCAGAATCGGTTAATTTCACCGTTTCGGCTGAATCCACCTCAACACCTGTCTCCAGATTCTCCTCTGTCCCCGTCAACAATTCAGCTAAATCTAATGGTGTAAAAGGAATAACTTGTCCCGAACTATTCACCAATGGTTCAACTTCTAAAGACAATAACTGTCCGGCTTGAGAAATCTTGACGCGATCAGAACCAGAAACGGCTGCAATCGTAATTCTTCCTCCCGGTGCTGTTAGTTCTCCCGTATTAATAACTGTACCACCGAGTAAGGTTAAATTCTGCCCCGGAGAGATCGCTAAATTTCCGGCATTAACAATACTTCCTGGCTGAGACACATCAAAAATAAACTGTTGCGGATTTCCGACTAATTGCTGATACTCATTTGTGCCAAAGGCATTGAACCAACGATTCTCGCCAAACCCAATCCCTGTCGCTGTTGTCGCGATAAAATCCGCCGGGACATTTAACTGAGCATTTTGTCCAAACACGATTCCCGCCGGATTCATTAAATATAAATTGGCATTTCCCCCTGTCACCTGAATCAAGCCATTAATCAACGAGGGATTTCCCCCCATCACTCGCCCGAAAATAGTGTTGAGGTTAGGATTTGCCAAAAAGTTAGCGATTTCACCTGCATCTAAGCCAAACTCCTGGAAACTGTGGAAAAGATTGGCTTCGTCCCTTGACAAACTACCGCCATTGATAGTATATATATTTCCCTGTTGGTCAATAATCGTACCCGTTCCATCAGATGCTGGGATAATTGATTGCGCCAGTGTTTCTGAACCAACAAGACTCACAACTATTGGCAGAAGAATAGCTGGAGTAACAGACAGCAAGCTCAAGTACCATGGAGCAGATTTCATGAGAGACACCGAGACCTATTCGGTTGAATTTTACTCCCCGCTGTTAAGGGTTTAATCGATAAGCAATAAAATACTTAAAATTTTGTGATTTGACGATACTTTGGGATGGTTGGTGGAAATCAACTCAACATCCGACAAGTTCTTTCAACAGGACTTACACACAAATGCCATTTATGGTAGGGGCACGGCATTGCCCACCCGTGTCAACTTAAGCTCAACCCCTCACCCCGATTGATTTTCGTTATGGATGTTAGCAGTGCTTCACAGTTTAGATCCCCCTAAATCCCCCTTCAAAAGGGGGACTTTGATCGTTTCGGGAAGCGAGTATGACAAAGGACGAATGACGAATGACGAATAACGAATAACGATCGCAAACGAGTACAATAACTCTTGTCTTGTGATCATCCTGCTTAATTTTGACCACCTGGATCACGCTGAAAACAACCCATACTCGTTGGGAAGCCGAACTGATGCAGCAAGTTCTGGCAGCTCACGACATCCCTAGTCGTATTATTGATCAGGGTATCCCGTCCTATTTTGGCGCGGGAAGTCCGGCTGCGTTGCAAGTTCGCTCTTATGATCAATGGACAGCTTTGCTATTACTCAGTTCTCCAGACGAGGAATAAGCAGACATATCGGATAATTATTAAGGAATTAAAAACGTTTCATGTCTTTATTTGACTGGTTTGCCAATCGACGAAAATCAGAACCGATGCCCCAACAACGACGGGAACGGGAAATTGCTGATGGATTGTGGACAAAATGTGAGGCGTGCGCGGTTCTCACCTATACTAAAGACCTGAGAGCCAATCAAATGGTCTGCTCGGAATGTGGTCATCATATCCGGGTATATAGCGATGAACGAATTCGCCAGCTCATCGATGGAAATACCTGGATAGCCCTGGATGAACAAATTCGCCCCACTGATCCGCTCAAATTCCGCGATCGCAAATCCTATACAGATCGCCTACAAGATTACCAAGACAAGACTCAACTCACCGACGCCGTGCAAACGGGGATCGGACAGCTTCATGGATTACCCATCGCCCTAGGCGTCATGGATTTCCGATTCATGGGTGGTAGTATGGGTTCTGTGGTGGGCGAAAAACTAACCCGCCTGATCGAACAAGCCACCCGTCAACGCTTACCTGTGGTGATTATCTGCGCCTCTGGGGGGGCGAGAATGCAAGAAGGCATGTTAAGCCTGATGCAGATGGCGAAAATCTCTGGGGCGCTGGAACAGCATCGTCAAGCTAACCTACTCTATATCCCTGTGTTAACCCATCCCACTACGGGAGGCGTTACGGCTAGTTTTGCTATGTTAGGGGACATTATCCTGGCTGAACCCAAAGCTACCATTGGTTTTGCGGGACGCCGAGTGATTGAGCAAACCCTGCGCGAAAAACTCCCCGACGACTTTCAAACCTCTGAATATCTACTCCAGTACGGCTTTGTCGATGCGATCATCCCTCGTACCCAGTTGAAAAAGACGTTAGCACAGCTTATCCGCCTCCATCAACCCTTTCCCACCTCACCTACTGTGGTTTCCCATTCTGAACCGATGACGTTGATGGCGAAAGGCGCTGATCACAAAACTGAGTTTTGAGGGGGGGAGAGTTTTGTGAGTTTTTACCTATAAATCTTTGACGTAAAAAACTTGTTGAGAGAAAGGCGTCCCCAGGATGGCATCATATTCATAGTGAAGTGACTCAATCTCAATTTCGTCAGTTAATTATTATGGGGTTTGCATACCGATCAAAGGTGGATCTTACTGCCGAATACACGGTTACCACAAAAAAGATACCCGATCCAGGTAAACCTTTGGGAATCATTGAAAGACTGAAATTCAACAACCCTAACCTAGCTATCGCTTGAGGTTAGGGATTGCCAGAGACAAGGCTGGTGACGTAAGAAACGATGGGCGGCTTGTGCATTCCCTGTTTTCTGTGAAGAGTTCACTGAAAATCCGTAGTGTGACATCTTTAAACGTGCAGACTGTCGGTTTGATCCCCAGAAGTGGTTGACGGCGATGCCCTTCAGGTAGAGTATAAGCTACAGGTTGAGCAATTTTCATCCATTTAAAACGAATGAGCCAAATTTTCCAAGGAGAACCCCGAATGAAACGATTGATCTTGCTGGCTGTGGCAATGGTATTCTTTGTATTTCAAATAGCGGTGAGTAGCGCAACCGCTCTTGAACTCAGTGAGGACATTCGCACCGTTCCCGTGAATGAACAGGGTGATACCACCGTTCTCAGCCTAGAAGACGTAGCCAAAGGCAAACGTCTGTTTAACGATAGCTGTAGTCAATGTCATATCGGCGGCAGAACCAAGACAAACCCCAACGTAACCTTACGTATGGAAGATCTGAAACTGGCATTCCCGCCTCGGGATAGCATTGACGCTCTCGTAGACTATATGAAAAACCCGACAACCTACGATGGATTTACGGAGATTTATGAATTCCACCCCAGTACTCGCAGCGCCGATATCTTTCCTGAGATGAGAAATCTGACGGAGGATGACCTCAAAGCGATCGCGGGTTATATTCTAGTCCAGCCGAAAGTCCAAGGTATCATGTGGGGAGGGGGTAAGGTTTACAATTAAATCCGGCTTTTTCTGAATGATTCATTGAAGGGTTGAAAGGAGACAATTAAAAGATTGGAGTTAAAAGCATTCAACGTTTAATTGGCTATTATTCAACCCTTCATAAACCAAAAATAAAAGACAAGAAACTAAAAAATAATGCTGACTAATTGGATTAAAATATTTCGCCTTAGCCATTCCTGCCGATATAAATTTTTTTCAGTTCGCGGTCTTTTCGCTACGTTGATGGCTATCTCTATCGTCTTTATCGCCAGCTCTCCGGCTTATGCGATAGATGACTACGTTAAACGCTTCTTAAAGGTGACTGAACCCATCGCGTTAGATTTAGATGGACAGGGACAGACTAAGGCATTTACCCCAGGCGATTTGGCGGAGGGGAAAGAATTGTTTAAAACCCATTGCATCAATTGTCATGTTGGCGGAACCACCCTCCAAGATCCCAGAGTATCCCTAGGATTGGAAACATTAGCGGGAGCTACCCCACCTCGCGATAATGTTGATGGGATTATCTCTTTTCTCAGAGAACCCATGACTTATGATGGCAGCGCCCCAAGTTTTTGGTGTCGCCAAGTCCCAGACACCTGGATGCCACGGGAGCAAATTGAAAAGTTAGCTGCATTTGTCCTGAGAGCGGCTCAAAAGGCTCCCGGTTGGGGTGGGAAGGCTTCATCTTAAAGCAGGGGGAGATGAGGGAGATGGGGGAGATGGGGGAGCTGGGGAAGCTGGGGGAGCTGGGGGAGCTGGGGGAGCTGGGGGAGCTGGGGGAGCAGGGGGAGATGGGGGAGCAGGGGGAGCAGGGGGAGCTGGGGAAGCTGGGGGAGATGGGGGAGCAGGGGGAGCTGAGTTGCAATCAACAATCAACAAATGACGAATGACAAATGACAAATGACGAATGACGAATGACGAATGACGAATGACGAATGACGAATGACATAAGACAATCTTCGCCGTTAACTTTAATTGTCCCTACCTACTAATAGGTCATAATGGGGTGTAAATTTTGAGAGTAGCGCTCAAGCTTTGAGCAAATGAAAACAGCGACGCGCCCAGAGGAATTAACGGATTTAGGCAACTGCTTACAGGAGGACTTGCAGTCATACCTGCATGAGAGCATTCCTGTTCAAGTTCGGTGTCGGCGAAGTGATGAACGGTTAGCGATTTGGGTACAGCATCCCGCTGAGGCGACGCTGGATCAAGATGAGATTCTCGCCTTTTTAGAACAAACGATCCGCAGCCAATATCCATTGGTGGCTCAACAAGCAAGAGTTAACCTGCTCAGAGCTGGAGAAAAGAAACCTTACGTTTCGCGATCGCTCTCCCTAGATTTCTCTGAACCTGAACCTGAAACCACAACCGCCTCTGATGCGAATTCGGTAGAAACCAACGAGACAGAGGAGACTAACCCCCCGTCTGAAACGGAAACTCCGCCAAACTCAGACTCGGACGAAACACAAGCCGAGTCATCCCATCCGTGGGATCAACCGATTCCGGAGGTAAACGATAAAGCGGATGAGTCAGAATCCGAACAACCGCCGTCAGTCAAGCTCAGGTTAAAATCATCCTGGCTACCGTTAGTAGTAGCGGGTGCTGGCTTGAGTTTGGTGGTTTTCTTGAGCACGCTTTATGTCCTGACTCGTCCTTGTGTTATGGGTAAATGCACGGTTTTGTCAGAAGCGGAACAGTTAAGTCAGACATCAGCAGAAACCCTGCAAAACCCAGAATCGGGAAAAGCGGTTTTGGAAGCACAAGAACAGTTACAAGAAGCGATTCAATTAGTAGTGGCGATTCCGCCTTGGTCCAGTTACCGCCGCCAAGCGCAACAAAAACTGCAAGTCTATCAGTCTCAATCCGAAACCGTGGCGGATATGGTAGAAGCGCTGAAAACGGCGGCTAGAGCCGGGTATGAGAGCCAAAACCCGCCGCATCCGGAAGCGAAGTGGCGGGAAGTTCAGAATCTCTGGCGAGACGCGATCGCGAAATTGGAACAGCTACCCACCGATAGCAATCTTCAACCTTTAGCCAAAACCAAAATTAAGGCGTATAAGACGAACTTAGAAGAAATTAATCAGCGACTGCTCAAAGAACGAAAAGCCCAGGAACATTTAAAAGCGGCTCAAGAAGCGGCGCGGATGGCTGAAGTACGCCAAGGAATTGCCCAATCCTTATCAGACTGGCAATTAGTTTATGCGACTTGGCAAGCGTCGATGCGGCGTCTGAAACAGATTCCCCAAGGGACAACCCCCTATGAGGAAGCCCAAGAGTTATTGGCGCTGTATTTACCAAATCTTGCCAAAGCCCGCGATCGCAAAACTCAAGAACAAATTTCTGCTAATGCCTATAATCAAGGCGTGCGGCTGGCTCAACTGGCGACGAATTCTCAAAGCGATCAGCAATGGTCAGTCGCTCTGGTTCACTGGCGCAATGCCTTAACCTATGTCAATCAGGTACCCCAAGAGACCTATTACTACGCTAAGGCACAATCTTTGGTTGAACCCTACCGAGGTGCGCTTAAACAGGCTCAAAACCAGCTTCAGTTAGCCGTAAAGATGCAACAAGCCCGTCGGGATCTGAATCAAACCTGTTCTGGGACACCCAGCATCTGTAGTTATACGCTTGACAACAAGATGATCAAGGTGCGGTTAACCCCTGCTTACGTCCAGATGGTGCAACGACGGGCGATGACAGCTAGAGCGCAAGGAGACTCAAATGCTCATGCGGGTCTTGTTAATCACATTTTGACCTTGGGAGAAGCGTTGGAAGTGATTAGCGATAATGCCAAACTGCGAGTAGAGGTTTATACCCCAGAGGGGGTGATGATCCAATCCCATAATCCAGCTCAGTAGCTTGGACTACTGCCTTGGCAAGTCAAAGTGCGATCGCGTTTGACACTCACCCCCCTATAAGAGGGGTGATTCTTTCGTCGTAGGGATTCCAATGAATTTACCCTCGGAAAGCATCTTGACCGTGTGTCCCACGGCTGCAAGTCCTCTAATTGTCCTTGCTCCCACATATTGACAAACGCTTTCTCTAACCGTCTAAGTGTTTGCTGTAGCACCTGCGAGTGTACCCGCTTCAAGTTTGGACTTGTTTTTCGGTACGCGGTTAAACTTTTGCATTGATTAGCAAATGTCGGTCTAGGGGCATCAGCCGGGATGATGTATTCAGATCGGAGTGAGCAAGCGTTAATTTGACAGCTACGGGATCTAAACCAATCTCTCCGCTCTACTAGCGCATAGTTGTATACACGGCGGTTTTGCTCTAACCAATCTTCAAAGATGGCTACTTGGTTTTTTGTT
>NZ_JAVJQP010000116.1:0-74908 GCF_040218875.1 Coleofasciculus sp. D1-CHI-01 | reverse complement strand
GGGTTTTATTGTTCTTTTATCGGTGGGGAGGACAGGTTTCGTTGTTCATTTTTCGGGGGGGAGGACAGTTTTCGTTGTTCATTTATCGGTGGGGCGGGCGGGTTTCGTTGTTCATTTATCGGTGGGGAGGGCGGGTTTCGTGGTTCATTTATCGGTGGGGAGGGCGGGTTTTGTTGTTCCGTTAGTGGTGAATATCCGAATTTAGTCCCTAAACCCGCTCCTACAATTGGGGAACCCTAGACGTTCCACCGGAGGAGTCTCTACGATACAATCACGAGACGGAAACCGGGGTTTTCTCCCAACTATTATCCTGGGGCGCGGGCGGTAACCCCATAAATCCCGATCGCGTGATATGATTGGCGATAATCCCTAGTGTGGGCAAGCCAAAGGCATCTAACTGAGTAATAGTTTGCTTAACTAACGAATTCTTAGTTTTCTTAATTGCCGTCACCAGCAACAACCCATCGGTATGCCTTGCCAGATAACTAATATCCATACAACTGGGGAACTCTGGTGTATCATAAACCACCAAATCAAATTTAGTCTTAAACTCCGTCATCAGCTCCTGCATTTGCGCCGAAGCAAACCGCCGCGTCAGATGGGGGCGGGGTTGACCTGCGGTTAATACAAACAGATTATCAGAAATCGGCGATCGCTCGATAAAATCATGGGGCATCAAATCATCAGCTAGCAAGTCACTCAACCCTTTGACATTCGGTAAATTCAACTGCTGATGCATCTGAGGATGGATCAAATTCGCATCCACCAACAGCACCCGTTGACCCATTTGGGCTGCTGTTTGGGCTAAGTGTAACGCCACCGTCGATTTCCCATCCCCCAACGCCGCCGAGGTAACACTCAGAGAACGAATCGGGCGGTCTGAAAACAGAAACCGGATACTGGTATAAATAGAGTCAAAGGCTTCCAGAAACCTCGCATCCGGATAACCCTGATCCCCAGTCTCTTTATCCTGCTTCTGATTCCGATTTTGATAAGCCGGAACTTCACCCAACACAGGCAAATCCGTCGCATCCTTGAGGTCTTCTGTGCTATAAAAAATATCTCTGATTTTTTCTTGGAGAACCCCTAACCCTAGACCTAAGACGACTCCCCCCATCACTCCCATCAACAGCAGTTTATCAGAGGATTCTGCCATATTTATCGGATTCCCGTATTGATCTCGGGCGATTTCCGGTTCCGATAGAATTTCCCACGGCAGTTTATTTCCTGCTTCCTCAACCTGGAATGTTTCCCGCTGCCTTAAAAGTTGATTCAACGTCTGTGTCGCCACTTCCAACTGCCGCTGGAGTTCGGTATACTGGCGGATCACCTCAGGCATTTGCTGAGCTTGTTGCGCGAATGTCGCTCTCGTCTGAGCTAACTGCTGACTGCGTTCTTCCAACAGTTGAATCTGGTTGGTTGCTTCCACCAGTTGCTGAATCAGCCCCATACGAACGGAATTCTGAAATGTCATCACATCCGAATTATTGGTGGTAGTTTTGAGGTTCTCGCCAATAATCCTTTGGGCTTCTTGATTCAGCAGCGCCTGTAAATTCTGCCGTTGTTCCTGTAGCGCTTGCATTTTGGGATCATCGGGTAGAAAACGGGCAGATTCTATTGCTATCTGACTCTCGACTTCCTGAATTTTCCCCAACAACCCTTGATAACGCGGGTCTTGGCTTAAGGCGGATGAAGCGATGGCTTCCTCTGGAGATAACCCGAGTTGTTGCCGCAAGTTAGTTGAGAGGGTTCTTAACTCCCCTAGCTCTTGTTGAGTTGCTCGCTGTTGATTTTCAAGATCCCGGACTTGACCGAGTAATTCTGCCCCTTTAGATTGAGGCTCAATCAGGTCATAGCGCTCCTGAATACTCTGAATCTGTTTCTGATAGTTATTGACGCGCTCCTGCAATTTCGGCAGTTGCTCATCTATAAATTTAACCCCTTCACTAATACTGCTCTGGCGTTCATCAAGACTATACTTTAAATATTTCTCAGCCGTTTCCTCTAAAACTAACTCAGCCAGTTTAGGATCAGAGCTTTGATAATTCACTGCCAGAATCTTAGTTTCAGAACCTCTGCCTTTTCCGACACTGACCTGTTCAATAGTTAACCCTTGTCTTATAGCACCGACACTAACTCTACCAGGATATTGCGCTTCAACTTCCTCCACTACTGGTCCCAGAACACCCACTCCCTTTAATATTTCAATCTGAGTGGGGTAATCCAAGCGAAACATTTGCTCATTCGGCACACCACTGGTGCGAGCTAGGGCGCTAGGGTCACTTGCCCGTTCTTCAGTGGTTACGGGTTCTACTAATAGACGAAATCCCCCAGCATAAATTGGGGCTTCCTTAGTACTTACATACCAAGCCGCTGCGGTGGTTAGGGTAGTCAAACCCACAATCAGCCAAGCTTTCCGCTTCGCCGTTCGCAACAAGGGACGCAAATTCAATCCACGTTGGGGAGTCGCTGTCACCTCATCAGCAAAATCCGCAGACAATGGCGGCTCATGTCTATCGCCTTTGCCGTTTAATGAAAGTGGAGAATCCCGTTCTATGTCCATGTTGACCTCTGTCACGTTGACTGTACCGCACCCAAACCCTTCTTTTGCAACAGTTCCTGGCATGTCTATTATGCCAGACCATTTAGCCAACTGTCTCTACCCTTAGGTGTCTCACACAAGACTTCTCCCAAATGGGCTAGTCTTCTCAATCCATTTTAAATGAAACCCTAGATGATCATCAATAAAGGTTTGATAAAGTTTACTTTAAGAGGGAACGGGAAACGACGAACGGAGAACAGGAATAATAAACCTTTGCCTCTTTACAGTAGTAGAGACGTTGCATGCAACGTCTCTACTTTATAATGGATGAATCTATCTTCTAAAAAGGAGCTTTGTAAACTTTGAACTTCTGTTTCAATATCAGCCATAAGAAACCGACATCATCAACAAAATATCGTTTCCACAATCGTCTCGGTTCAACCGAAAAACGATACAACCATTCTAAGCCAATGTCACGGAGAAACTTCGGCGCTCTTTTGACGTTCCCCGCTTCAAAATCGATCGTTGCACCGATTCCCATAATTATTTTAATATTGGGATTAAATTTCTGCTTATATTTACTGATAAATAATTCTTGCTTCGGTGCTCCAACTCCTACCCCCAAAACTGTAGCGCCTGAATCATTAATCAGTTGCAAAATTTTGTGGCATTCTTGGGCATCGTTTTCAAATCCCCATGGGGGTGAATATTCGCCTACAACGATTTTCCGACCGATTTTAGCATTTATTCTCTCTTGTGCTTTCTTGGCTACACCGGGAGCGGCTCCTAATAAAAATATGCGAATATCGGGATTGTCTTTGTGATAATGGCAAAAAGCGGGAAAGATGTCTGATCCCGCTAGTTTTTCTTTGAAGGGAGTTCGCAAAAACTTAGAGGCGTAAACTAAAATCTGACTATCACATATTACATAATCAGCCGCTTTATAAGCCTGCAAAAGCTGCCGATTGCTTTGTAATTGCATGAGATGATCGACATTCGGGGTAAATACAATACCTTGCTTTAATTTCTTTAAAAACTCATCTTTAGAAAAATTGTCAATATACAAGTTAAGGATTTTAACTTTTTTGCGAACCGAAAGACCGTTATCTTCATTAGCTAGAGGTATCGGCATAACCTCGGGTTCCGGTGTAAACTGGTTATCCTGTTGGTCTTTCATTGAGCGTGGAACTGATGATGAGTTCATAGTAGAGACAACCCCACTGATACTAATTTTACCTTATACTCCAATTAAATGGCTGTTGATTCAATTTAAAGAGTCTTGGCAAAACGTTAAATCTGTCAGCCGACTGATGTTCAGAGGGTTAGCTGGTGTTGGCTGATAACATGTAGACAATGCTCTACAGGTCTTTCCATTTGCCCAGAATGAAAGGTTAATGGATGCCTCAACGATATATCTGGTGTAAATCTTAGCGGAAATACGCCACCCGTGCATCCAGACCCTGCGATCGCAGTCGATGAGAAATCTCTTCAGCACCGTCACGATCCACAAATGAGCCAGCATTAACAAATTTGCCACGCCCGGAGTCAGCGGTAAACGCCCCCGACACATATCGTTGCACGCGGGTGAGTGTATCACCGTTATAAATGGGGATAACGACCACATAACGATTTTGTTCAAGCGTCGGGATTAACCCCAACGCCTGAAGTGTGTCTTGACTCGCCACGCCATCGGGAAATAGGTTATTCGCCTCCTGAAACTGCTCAACGGCGTTCTGAGTTTGGAACCCATAAATGCCATCAACAGGACCGGGATCAAAACCTGCCTGTCTTAACTTTAGCTGAAGTTCAAAGACATCTTGACCGCGATCGCCGGGACGCAATTCTCTCAACCTAGACGGTTGCGTCTCAATTGGAGGCGGTGGTGTAACTTGTCCTCTGGGAGGCGGTAAGACGTTCCCGATACTAGGAGGAGTGGGCAAGGTGCCAATCGTGGTACTGGGGGGAGGTAAAGTGCTGGAGGCAAAGGTCGAATCGAAGGGAGAAATACGGGTAAAGTTATCGAACAACACAGATTGGGTACGTTGACCGACAATTCCATCTGGAATCAGTCCCTGACTGCGCTGGAATTGCTGGACAGCATCTGTGGTAATCGGACCAAAATACCCAGTGGGTTGCTGATCAAAATAGCCTAATTCCCGCAAACGCTGTTGAATCTCAATGACTTGAGAGCCACGACTTCCTGGCTGTAGTGTTTGGGCAACAGCTTTGTCTGTAAGTCCTAAGCTGCTGAGAATGATGGCGAATAATAGCCAGTGGAATGGTACGGGAGAAGGCTGGGTCAATCGCCACTCATGCCGATTGACACTTTCTAAACCCACCTCGGCTGGGTTTTCCGACGCCCAGATAAGATGGCTATAGGCAAGGGTTTCCATAGGTCTCTCAGATAACTTTTATTGCTAGTTTATCAACCTATGTGGAAAGATAGTAAGTCGGTGGGAAAAATTCAAGTTAACGGTAGGGAGCGTCATTTGTCATTCGTTGATTAGGAACTCTGATACATTTACGCGACACAATACGGGAAATTCCCGGACAATGCAGCGATAGCAACACCATCTGAATTGATGGTGAAGGCGGTATCCCGCAAAGCTTTGAGCATAAAGCCCAAAGCGCCATTCATGTCTCGCGGCAAAACATGACCGCAAGATGGGCATTTGAAAACCTTAGAGCCTCCCAACGTTTGATGAATATGACCACACTTAGTACAAGTTTTGGAAGTGTAGGCTTCTGAACCTGTAATGACAATCGTGTTGGTCATCTCAGCTTTTTGGTTGAGGAATAGCTCAAAACGGTAATGCGCCCAAGTCAACATCGACCTAACTGTTTTTGACCGAATCTTTCTGCTTGCTTTGGCAACCATTTGGGAAGTCTCAAAAGTCGGCAGAAATATGACTCGGTAATTATTAGTTAAATAGCCGACAATCTGCTTGTGTGCCTCATCGATGAGGTGGCGAATTTTAGCCCTCATTCGATTAGCGGCTTGGCGCATTCTTCGCCTTTGCTTTCTTCCCGCTTTACTCATCCGACTGTAAAGATTGTCGAGGTGTTGGCACAATCTAGTAATACGCCCGATGTCACCCCGACCCAGCTCAACAAACCTCGACCCATCAAATCCTGTCAGAAACGTTCTGACCCCTGGGTCTAATGCAATAACGCCATCTTTATCTTGTCTATTAACTTTCACTTCTTCTGGGATAATGGCAAACCATCTCCCCTTAGAAAATGTAAGTTGCGTGGCATTTGAGCAAGCTTGAGGTAATGATTCAGAGGCGATAAACTCTAACCCTTTTGTCAGCCTCGGATACCAACACCCTGAACTAAAGTTGCTATCGTTAAACTTAATTGTTTGCTGGAAGTCCCGACAGCTTCTAAATTTAGCATTAACACTTGCATTGTCGGCTCTATGAGCATCGAAGATGGCATTTTGTCGGATATGGCAAGGGGTCTGTTTGACCCATTCCGGCAAATCGGATTGCATGACAATATTTCTCAGCTTTAATTTCCCAACTCTTTTATTCTGTCGTTGGTAAGCAATAGCTTGGTTGAAGCAGTATCGACAAGCCGCTAGCCATTTACGCCAAACTTTATTGAGTTTGACGCTTGGATAAATCCGGATCTTCCGAGATCTGAGTCTTGTATTTGCGGAGTCCGTAAAGCCTTGAACTGAAGCAGTGAAGAATGGCGAGGATGTCTTCAACCATCTCCTCGGAAGGAGAGAGACTTGACTCATTGAGAACCACGAGTTCACACCCGTTTTGTTCACAGAGCCATCTAAACAAGTCAAATCCGAATCTCGCCAATCGGTCTTTGTGAGCAACCACAAGGCGTTTGACATCTCCTGACATGACTTGTCCCAATACGGCAAGCATCTTTTTGCGTTTGAAGTTAAGCCCTCCTCCAATTTCTGAGACAACTTCTCCGTCTGGGTATCTGGAGACGAGATATTCGACTTGTCGGTCGAGATCGGGCAATTGATCGCGAGAACTGACTCTGGCGTAGAGGATGTTGATTCGGGTGTCCAAGCCAGATTTAGCTCTAGCTGTATAGCTTTCGACGTTGTATCGGCGCTGCTTGCCTTGGGTCCAGATTGCTTCGATTTTCCCTTGTTCATGCCAGCGCCTGAGTGTCCGCTCATTGACCCCAAGGATTTCGGCTGCTTCCCTTGGGGTGACGTATTTGACAATAGTGGTATCCTCAATTCTTTCTGCATTGTACCACTATACCCGGATATGTCCGGTTAATTAAAGATTAAGTCAACCTCTTCCCCAGCTTCCAGACGTAGCATGCTACGTCTCTACAACTCCTGCTCCCAGACGTAGCATGCTACGTCTCTACAACTCCTGCTCCCAGACGTAGCATGCTACGTCTCTACAACTCCACCACAAGACTTATTCAGCAGACCCTATATTAATCCCGATCGCTCGATGAGAACAGCAGACAGCGCGGCTATGCCTGTAATTGTCAAGGCAAATAGAGGGTGTTGACCCTGACTCACGGCAAACGAGGTGACGATTCCAGCACCCAACCCGGCAGTAACTAAGGCAGTCAAGATATCTTTATTCGTGTTTTTGTGGTACATGCGTATTTTCGTTAAATAATTTTACAACGATTCAGATAGGTTTACTCACCGTACCACTCTCTTTTCTTGAACTGAAGTCTCTACTCAATTATTGCAATCAAGATTTAAATTTAGCTACGTTTCTTAATATAATCTCGATGTGGCTTCTAAGCTGTTCGGCATTTAAACCATAATGTCAATAATGGAGAAATCCTTGCCGTAGAGCGTTTAGCGAAGCCATGCCGCAGGCTTTGCATCTTGCTCGCTACCCATTCCCAATTTAAATGCATGATAGCTGATCAAATCCGGTTAATCATTGGCGATACAGCGCTTTGCGCTGTAATAAAGTCCAGTAGATCAAAGTCCCCCTTTTTAAGGGGGATTTAGGGGGATCGACAATGTACCGCATAGCAGAGCAAACTGCTGTATATTCTCGCCCAGGCAATCCAGCAATTGCCAGACATTGAATTTGCCTGTAATGATGTGTATTGAAGATACTTAATCAGATGAGGAGTGACCCAAATTAGCCCGTGGAGCAAGTCATACTAAGTTGCAGTCTCAGGTAAAATCTGTCATGCTGAGCAGAATGCAGTGAAACGGAATGGCGCGAAGCATCTGTCCAGATTCTTCGCTTCGCTCAGAATGACATGATAGAACGCAACTTGGTATCAGCCGCACTTTTGGTGTTAGGATTTACTGTAGCAGAAGGTTTAGTAGCAACGGCTAGTGTAGCCGTTGGCAGAGAACCAACTCCGTTGGTGACCACTTGGGTTCATGCCACGGAGAATGTAGAACGTAATACTTATAGAAACCTTTTAAACTATCAACCTAGAACATTCACGTCAACCCTACCTTCCCAGACAAATTCTTTTCTGCTTACTCAAGGGTTGATCGGGCAATGTCGGGCGGCGGCGCGGTCAATTTTTATCTACGCGGAACGTTCAACCGCTAATCCGATTCGCGCCTTACAAGCCGATGAACAAGTCACCTTGGCTGAAGCTAGTGGTAGGAATGGTTGGATCGCGATTGGTTCTCCCATTAGTGGATTTGTCCAGGCGAAAGATCTTAAGCCTTGCGGCGACAGTACCGAGACTACACCTCCGCCTCCACCACCCAATCGTTGTCGCCGAGTAATTTATGAAGAAGAGGAAGGGTTAACAATTCGGGAAAGCCCCAACACCAATTCAGCGAGAGTGGGTGGCGTCTTCTTTGGCGATCGCGTCACTCTTTCTAATCCACCCCAATTTAGACTAGATGACGCTGGACGTGAATGGGTAAGGATTACCGCCCCAACTTCTGGCTGGCTATCTAATGGATTTCCGCAACTGGGCGATATTAATCTGAAGGCGTGTTTCTAGTCATTTGTCATTTGTCATTTGTCATTTGATCGGGGCGGGTTTAGTTACTTATGGGTGCTAAGGAAACAATAGTAGTAAAACCCGCCCCTACAAACCAGGTTCCGTTGAGGGAAGCACAGGGTCAAAACTTATTCCACTCGCTCAACATTTCCCGCCTTGACCCAACCTTCTTGTTCACTACCCGATAAGCGTACCCTCTGCCATTTTTGATCATCGCTTTCCTTGAGGATGATAATTTCCTTATTGTAGGCTACGCCACCAATGCGATTGGCATTGAGACTGGGAGAATCGCGCAGGCTTAATCCTTCGGGCCAGGTTACCCGCGCCTCATACGCGCCAGGGGGTAATTCCTCTTCTGGGGATTCACTGGGAGTGGGACTAGGACTGGGTTTTGGCTTCTGGGCAGATTGAGCGGGTTTCTTCGCCGAATCAGGGGATTTAACGGGTGATTTGGCTTTTTGTTCTTCGGCAAAAATGGGTTTAGCTGGATTGACTGATAATTTTGTGAAAAAGTAATAGGCGACGGCACCACCCCCGGCTAATAGGATGGTGATGCCTAGAGTAAAACCGATCAAAAATTTGGTAATACCTGATATCATAGAATTTTTTATTGGTTATTTGTCATTATTTGTCAAATAGTTATCACATTTAAAGGTTAGTCAGGGCGGGTTTTGTACAAACGTTACTATCAAGACAAAAAAGAAAGTTCCTAAACCCGCCCCTACAGACGCGCCAGGTTATTTGAGCGAAGCAAAGGATCAAAACTATGCCATCGAAAATCGTAAAGGGTCAAAATTCAAAACGAAAAACTTCTACTGTAGTTGACGCTGAATTCGACTACTTAAACGATTATCTCTAGACGCCATGCGTGCTTTTCCCGCCGCCGCCCAGTCTTTGAGAAATTGAATTTGTTCTTGGGCGGTACGGGCAAGGGGAACGATTTGACTGGCGGCTTCTAATATATCATCGGTGGTGAAATCTCGATTCTGGCTAAAGCCAATGTGCATGGCTTCAATCAGGGTTTGTTCAATTTCTGCGCCGGAAAAGTCCGGGGTTTCGTAAGCGAGTCGTTCTAGATCGTAGTTCTTGAGGTTATGAGGGCGCAGTCGCCCTAAATGCAGTTCAAAAATCGCTTGGCGTTCCTGTTGAGAGGGTAAGCCGACAAAGAAGATTTCATCAAATCGCCCTTTCCGCAGCATTTCCGGTGGGAGGGTTTGGATATTATTAGCGGTGGCGACGACAAATACGGGGGATTTTTTCTCGGCTAACCAGTTGATGAACGTACCAAAAACCCGACTGGCGGTACCGGAATCGCCTTTGGATTCTACTCCCGCAAAGGCTTTGTCTATTTCGTCAATCCAGAGAATACAGGGGGCTAAAGCCTCAGCAAGTTGAATCATCTGACGGGTACGGGATTCGGATTCGCCGACTAAGCCGCCAAATAAACGCCCGACATCTAAGCGTAATAGGGGAAGATGCCAATGGTGGGCGATCGCCTTAGCCGTTAGTGATTTTCCGGTGCCTTGAATTCCCACTAACAGCAAGCCACGGGGATGGGGTAATCCATATTGTCGGGCGCGTTCGGTAAACGCACCGCCTCGGCGCAGCAGCCAGTCTTTGAGGTTGTCTAAGCCGCCAATATCGGAAATTCGTTCGCTGGTGGGATAATAGTCTAAGATTTGGGTTTGACGAATCGATTGGCGTTTCTCCTCTAGCACCATTTCCACGTCATCGGGTTGGATTTGCCCCTGCGCCGCGATCGCTCTGGCTAAGACTCGACGAATCCGTTCTAAGGATAACCCTTGACAAGAGCGCACGAGTTCATCTAAAACTTTGTCGCTGAGGGATTGGCTGGTGGCGGCGACTAAGCGACTAATTTCGGCTTTGATTTCCCCAGCATCGGGTAAGGGAAACTCTTGTACCGTCAGCACTTCGGTTAAGTCTGAGGGGATGGCGACTTGGGGGGTAACAATGACGATGTTTTTCGGCTGGGATTTGAGCAGTCGCGCCAGGTTTTTCAGTTTGCGGGAAATCGAGATATCGTCCAGAAAGCGGTGAAAGTCTCTGAGGATAAAGATAGAAGGGGCGTTGGCGGGGATTTTCTCGACAAACTCTAAAGCCTGTAAGGGATTACGGCGTCCAAACCCTTGATCGTTGGGGTTCCCTTGATAGCCATCGACAAAATCCCACAGATAAACCGCCCGTTCACCCAAACGTTGAGCCGCCTGTGCGATCGCGACTTCGGCTCGTTCTTCTTCCAGGGTGGGGATATAAATTAGGGGGTAGCGGGCGCGTAGCAGCAGCTCAAACTCTTCATTAAAACTCATGGGGTATTGGCGGGAAATGCGACAATTTCAAAGCGAATCAGTCACCACACCTTATTTTAGCTGTGTTGAATAAATTTAATCAGAGGAGGGCGGGTTTTGTATCTCCGTTAGGGAAAACAACCAACATTTATCCCTAAACCCGCCCCTACCTGGATCTAGGCAAATGACATAAGACGTAGCTTGCTTCTCGCGATAGCGAGTATGACATAAGACTATTAACCTGGCAATTTTCCCTTCAAAATTTCCAGAGCATCCCAACGCCGATCGGTTGGCTTAGTGCTATCATTCTCATCCATGACAATTCCTGGACAGTTGGCGTCACATAACTGTCGGGGTGGAATTTCTAGACACAATTGTTCATAGAGCCAACTATTGGGATCAAAATACCCTTGGGGATGTAAGGTTTCCACTAACTCCTCCAAGGGTGTTTCTCGTTCCAAGATACCCAGATCCTGTTGCTCGGCGGCTTCATCTAACCAAACCAGTTCCGACACATCCAGGGTTAACCGATGATTGTACTGCTGCAAACAACGGTTACAGGCTAGGGTAATAATCGTTTCTGCTTGCGCCGATACGTCTAAATAATTCCCTTGATGCTTAACGTGCAAACCTCCTCGCACAGGCGTTAGCGTTTCTAAATCGGGCAGGAATTCTTTGACCTGAATCACCTCGGTTTGCTCTGGTAATTTAAGCAATCCAGGAATATAAATTACTTCCATGATGCCACTCCTTTGCTGCCAACAAGCCACCCATACCCCCGATTTTAAACCCTAATCCTTAGTTAAGGACGTAGACGCACCACCAAGCGACGGTTTGGTTCTTGACCCTGACTGTGGGTTTCTAAATCTTCGCATTCCTGGAGCAACGTATGCACTTGACGGCGTTCTGCAGCGGAGAGCGATCGCAATTCATAATCTTGACCCGTCTCCCGTACTTTCTGCGCCGCCTGATCTGCCAGTATCCGGAGTTCCTCTTGACGCTGTAGACGGTAGCCATTGAGTTCAACGGTATACGCCGCCTGATCCGCTAATGGCTTACCGAGGTTAAGCATTGCATTTGCCAGATACTGTAGCGCATCAAGTACCTTACCATTAACGCCAATCAGGGTTTGAATTTCTGCCTCAGTCAATTGGCTTTGGTTAATGGTTAACCAGTAGTTGGCTTTACTATCTTGGTTCTCATCAGTGACTTGCACCGTTGCCGACACATTAGATAAGCGTAGCAACTCTTCTAGCCACTGCTGACCCCGCTGCTGATTACTCATAGCTAACTTGACGCTTTTTTCTTGGAACGTTTCGGTTCAAATGGCAGTGATTCTCGCCCTTCGCCGGACTTGTCCTTTGATTGGGTTTTCTGTTCCGCTTTTTCTTGCTCCTCAACCATTTTTTGGATATTGTCCGGTAGGGGTTCTCGCATCAAAATGAAGGATTGCAGCGTCTGAAAAACGTTAGCAATCACCATATACATCAACACCCCGGCGGGTAAGGGGAAGAAGAAGAACATCCCGGAAAATAAAACTGGCGTAATCTTATTCACCGTATTTTGCTGGGATGAACCACTAGGAGCATTTTGACCCGTGAGAACCTGGTTTACATACAAACTCACGCCAAAAAATAGAATCATGCCCACAATATCCAAGTGGATGTCGCCATCATCTCCAAAGGCACCCACTCGTCCTAAGGCATTAATAAACAAGAATCCTCGCTCGGCGGCTAGTCCAGGAATTGTCGCCTTTAGGGTTACATCACCTGGTTCTAAGGCTTCAAGGGTGCCATTTTCAGCAAAGCGTACCTTGTCTTCCCCTTTGGTGATTTCCCATTTAGGCACAATTTGGGTGTCTGGATATTCCTTCTCCAGGGTGCTTAGGGATTTTCCTTCAACGGATTGAAAGTCGATTGGGGTTTTTTCCCCCACCACTAACCGATTACCGCTGGGTAAGACGGCGGCGACGGGTGCATGAACCCCATCGGCAAAGTAAATATTTTGGGGTTTAGTGGCGAAGGCTTGAGGCTGGATGAACTCTATTTTCTCCCGGGGAAAGATTTGTACATCCACCGTGTAGCTCACATTAGAAAACGGTGATCCCCGCAATGTGGCAAATAGGGCAAATAATACAGGCATTTGCAGTAGCACAGGGAAACACCCGGCTAGAGGATTACCAAACTCCTGGAAGAGTTTGCTCATTTCCTCTTGTTGTTTTACCTTGTCATCGCCATAGCGTTGCTGAATTTCCTCTTGCCGCTTTTTCATTAAGGGTTGGGTAATTCGCATGCGCCTCATGTTGCGAATGGAACCTGCGTTCAGGGGATAGAGAGCAAAGCGAATTACCAGGGTCAGTGCCACGATGGCAAGACCGTAGCTAGGCACAATCCCGTAAAAGAAATCCAGGATTGGCAGCATGACGTTGTTGGAAAGAAACCCGATACCAAAATCCATTCGTATAAAGTCAACCTAGGCGCTGTAACGTTTTCTGAATCTAATTTATCGAATATTGGCGGCAATGGGAGGCAATGTCAGCCAATTGCTGCTGGGATTTTCGACGCTGTAACCCGATGGGGGAGGCTTTCAGGCGATTGCCTTTTTGGGCAACCCGGAGAAATTCAATGAAAAATGTATCCAAAGATACGGAAAACTAGCAGAAATTTCTTCCTTGTTCCTCCGTTCTCCCAGATAGGATGGACGCGGTGTGAATTTGGAGTTATCTGGAACAGATGAGGTGTTCAATTATTACCGACACCCACACCCTAACTACTTTTCCAGTAGCTTACCCACCTCGTCAACACGAATACCCTTGTCTAGATCATTGCTCCCTTGCTCACCGCCGCTATACTTTAAGCCTTAACCGAATCTAGGGGTTTACCCGTTTTTGCAGAAACTTTTTCACCAATATAATCGTAAATTTCGCGAAACTGAGGCATAGCCCTCAGTTCTAAGCGGCTACCATCTTTCAGGATAACCACAATATCTCCCCACAGACCGATCCCACGGGGAACTTTCCGCAGTTGTGCAATTTCGGAGTAGATAATATCCGTGCGATCGCGCCCTTGCCATCCCCCTGTCACCGAAATGCGACGAGTTGTCACCCGATAGCGCAACCACAACGCTCGCACAACCGCCCCAATGGTTAAGGGCAGGGCGATAACTGTGAACCCCAACAAAATGTTTATAATCAAATCACCGATATGGGGACCCCCCTCATAATAGGTTTCTTCTTTAATGCCCATTTATTACCTCAGCATCTACCAATAACTGCTCTAATTCTTGCAAAAATTGAGCATAATCGCACTCCAAGGCGCTGGGACGCACGCCAACTATGATATGCCAACCGGGTGTCAGTCGCGGCAATAATTGGCGCAAAGCCGCTCGTATCTGCCGTTTCAGCCGATTACGGATAACGGCTTTTTTACTGACTTTTTGGCTGACAGAAATACCGATGCGAGTGGGGGGTAGATCGGGAGGATTGAGCTGTAACTTGTCTGAACGGAGACCATTCTCATGGCTAACCCTAGGCAAATGCAAACCTCGCACGGTTAAATGACGTCCATAGCGACGAATTCCTTTTTGGTATACTGCCTGAAAATCTCGCCAATGCTTGAGTCGATTCGCCTGGGGCAACAATTGTTATTTGTCCTTGGTCATTCGTAATTTGTTAGGGAACAGGAAACAGGGCAAGGTAGAGTTTTGAGTTAACTCATAACTTCCCCATCTTCCCTCTCAACCCTGTTTCAAGACTTACTCTCAAAAGCTAGGAGCCTTAAACCAGTAACACTACACCGCTAGACGATAACGTCCTTTACTGCGGCGGGCTTTAATCACCGTTCGACCGTTTTTGGTTCGCATGCGGGCGCGAAATCCTGATTTGCGTTTTTGCTTGCGGTTACTACCGCCTAATGTACGTTTTGTCATGGTTTATTCTTTATCGCGCTACATCTTTTAAGTTTGGAAAACAGGGAGAAAGCGAAAGTCGTTATACTACTTTACCCTGTTTACCAAAGAATCACGATCTACTAGCTTAACATTCCAATAGCCTAAATAATCGTCAGAATCCAGGTTCCCATATAACGGGGTAGGGGAACATCACCGGGAGTCCACACTAGGCATTCAAAATAAAAGGTACCGCCAAACCGGGGATTTTTCACATTGGACAACACAATCTCCACCTTCTCCTGGGCTGGAACTGGCTCCTGCATATAAATCTGTAGCTGGTAATTGTCTTTATCCCAATCTACCTCAGCAATGGGTAGTGATTCGCCGTCAACTCTTACCTCAATCCGATCTGTGTCAAATTTTCCGGTGTAATAATCTGGATAACGAACGACAAACTGCTGCACCGCCAATTCCATCTTCTTGCTGGGAATCCTCAGGTAGTATCGATCCCATTGATTAGCTTGACCTCCAAACCCCAGATAATACCTGAGGATATTTTCCCGTTGCACACCGCTAAATATAGTGAGTCCGGGATTACTCTGTGCCCAAGTCTGAACCGCTACGCCAGTCAACAAACAGCCCGTTAAAGCAACGGCTGGCATCAAGCGTCTTAGAGATTTGCTAATAAACATAAGTGGGAAACCTTTGGCTGTACAAAAACCAAGCTTTTTATTAAACTTCACAATCTTTGACTGTAGCAGATTTACCTCATGCTGTAGTCCAGCGATGGTACAGACGCTCAAGAGGTGGGAAAAGTGCCTGATGCTTATCCTCCCGCCAGGGGATCAGGGAGAGTACATTTGTAGGGGCGGGTTTTACCGATAACATTCTGTCGATGTCCGATAACTTGACTAAACCCGCCATTCTAGAGGATCAGGGGGAGGTGGAGGAGACAAGGGAGAATTTCCCAATAGACTCATTACCTATTCCATCTTGACTCTTGGCGTTGACTCCGCTAAAGTGTCTGGCAGCTTATCATCACCCTCTTCTTCGTTTTTGTTTTATCTGTAGTTAAATATACACAAAATTGCGGAAAAGCTGCTCATACTTCTGATTATTACCGAAAAATGGCGATTCTATAACTATCCAGATTGTGGAATTAATCTATATTTATCTAGTCAATGACAAATAAATTTTTCTAGCCCAAAATAACCTGTGCATTTTTGATGCAAAAGGAAGGCACAAGGGCTATCATGTCATAAAAATACTCCCTTCATGTAGGGCAGTTGCCTAACACCCAAGTTATAGTTTTTCGGTGAGTCGATAAGCAAGGAGTTGTCATGAAAATAGCACTGGTTAAAGAAATTGAAGTGGGCGAAAATCGAGTCGCCCTGATTCCGGATACGGTTGCCCGTTTAGTCAAACAGGGCTTAGAGATTTGGGTGGAAAACGGTGCGGGAGAGGCATCGTTTTTTAGCGATCGCGCCTACGAAGAGGCGGGAGCTACCCTAGTCTCAGATCCAGGTAAACTCTGGGCTGAAGCTGATGTGATCGTAAAAGTGGGCATCCCCAAAGATGATGAAATCAACCAGATGCGGGAAGGCTCAACATTAATTAGCTTCCTGAGTCCCTTGGGGAAACCAGAGGTTGCCCAGAAACTGGCAAATCGTAAGGTGAGTGCCTTCAGTATGGAGTTGATTCCCCGTACCAGTCGCGCTCAGAGTATGGATGCGCTATCTTCCCAAGCTGGGTTAGCCGGGTACAAAGCGGTACTGATTGCCGCCGCCGCGTTACCGAAATTCTTCCCCATGTTAACCACAGCAGCGGGAACGATCAAACCCTCAAAAGTGTTTATCCTGGGTGCAGGCGTGGCTGGCTTACAAGCGATCGCGACTGCCCGACGCCTGGGTGCTATGGTAGAAGCCTTTGATATTCGTCCAGCGGTTAAGGAAGAAGTACAAAGTCTGGGAGCCAAGTTTGTTGAGGTCGATCTCCAAGAAGATACCGTAGCTGAAGGGGGGTATGCCAAGGAAGTCTCTGACACCGCGAAGCAGCGTACCCAAGCGGTGATCGCCGAACACGTCAAGCAATCGGATGTGGTGATTACTACCGCCCAAGTTCCCGGCAAAAAAGCCCCCTTACTGGTGACGGAGGAGATGGTTGAGCAAATGACTCCAGGTTCGGTGATCGTGGATCTCGCCGCTGAACAAGGGGGGAACTGTGCCGTTACTGAAGCCGGGAAAGATATCGTTCGTCATGGCGTCACCGTTATCGGTCCAATCAATGTCCCCGCGTCCATGCCCACCCACGCCAGCCAGATGTACGCCAAGAATATCTCAACGTTATTACAGTATCTGGTCAAGGAAGGTCAGTTACAACTCAATTTTGAGGATGATATTGTAGACAACACCTGCATTACCCATGCGGGTGAAATTCGCAATCAGCGGGTGAAAGATGCTCTAGCTCAAATGAGTACAACTGTCTAGGTTGCAGAGGAGCCTGTAGAGACGTAGCATGCTACGTCTGGAAACTGGGGAAGCGGGTTAGTTGTTTGTGCCATACTGCCAAAAAAGTCAGGGTTAAGGGTTTGTCCCCATCTCGCTACCCTGTAGCCTACTGGCAGAGAAGCAAGTACCATGAACCGCGAAAAAGGAGAAAAAAATGACCACCACATTCATTGCCAGTTTATTTGTCTTTGTCTTAGCCGCCTTTGTTGGTTTTGAAGTGATCAACAAAGTGCCACCCACCCTGCATACTCCCTTGATGTCTGGGGCAAATGCCATTTCCGGGATTGCCGTCATCGGCGCATTGCTCATCTCCGGATCAAAGGAATGGAATGTCACCGTCATTTTGGGTTTAGTGGCTGTCGTGCTAGCCACGGTTAACGTGGTGGGCGGTTTCCTGGTTACGGATCGCATGTTGCAAATGTTTAAGAAATAAGAGAGGTGAGCGCATGACCGACTTTCTACCGACTGGGATTGAACTGACGTATTTAGTCGCAACCGGATTATTTATCTTTGGGCTGAAAAAGCTGGGATCACCAGCGACAGCACGCCAAGGAAATGTGTGGGCTTCCGTTGGGATGCTGCTAGCTGTGGTGTCAACTCTGCTGAACCAACAGGTCTTAAATTATCAAATGATTTTGGTGGGGATCGCCATCGGTGCTGTCATTGGTGTGACGGCAGCCTATAAAGTGGCGATGACTGCCATGCCTCAGATGGTAGGCTTGCTGAATGGGTTGGGTGGTGCCGCCTCAGCGTTAGTCGCGATCGGGGAATTTTGGCGCTTGCTGAATGCGGGTCAAGGTGTACCCTTAGGATCTACGATTACCGTGATTCTGGGTGTGCTAATTGGTGGGGTTACACTCACCGGGAGCTTTGTGGCATTTGGCAAGTTACAGGGATTGATTACGGGTAAACCGGTAAAGTTTCCCTTGCAGCAAGTATTTAATGCCTTACTCCTGATTAGCTTTTTGGTCTGTAGTGGCTACCTATTAGTCACACCGGACAATACGAGCATCTTTCTGGCAATGGTGGGTATCTCCTCAGTGTTAGGGATTTTCTTTGTCCTCCCCATTGGCGGCGGCGATATGCCTGTGGTGATCTCACTGCTGAACTCGTTTTCCGGGTTAGCGGCGAGCGCGGCAGGTTTTGTCGTGATGAACGATATGCTGATTGTGGCTGGGGCGTTAGTTGGGGCTTCCGGTTTGATCCTGACCAATATTATGTGTAAGGCGATGAACCGTTCCTTACCTAACGTGCTATTTAGTGCCTTTGGTAGCGGTGAAGTCAAAGGCGGTGCAGGTGGCGCAGGTGGTGTCGGTGACAAAGTTGTCCATAGTATTGATGCCGAAGAAGGGGCAATGATGTTGGGCTATGCCCGCTCTGTGGTCGTTGTTCCGGGTTATGGTATGGCAGTGGCTCAGGCACAACATACAGTGCGTGAATTAGCCGATCAGCTTGAAAAACTGGGCGTTGAGGTCAAATACGCCATTCACCCGGTTGCCGGTCGGATGCCGGGACACATGAACGTACTCTTAGCGGAAGCTAATGTCTCTTATGACTATCTCTACGATATGGATGACATCAATCCTCAGTTTGATAATACTGATGTTGCCCTCGTCATTGGTGCCAATGATGTGGTGAATCCCGCCGCTCGTAGCAATAGCAGTAGTCCGATTTATGGGATGCCAATTCTCGATGTGGATAAGGCGAAGCACGCGATCGTGATTAAGCGAAGTATGAATGCGGGCTTTGCTGGTATTGAAAATGAGCTGTTCTACGGCGATAAGACGATGATGCTGTTTGGTAGCGCCAAGGATGTTGTGGGGAAGCTTGTGGCTGAGGTGAAGCAGCTTTAACCGACAATTATCGTTTTTTACCACCCGAATGTGATGAAACCCGCCCCCACAATTGAATCAGGGCGGGTTTTGTTGCTCAGTTATCGGTGAATAGCACAATTGAGTCCCTAAACCCGCCCCTACACCCGCCCCCACAATTGAATCAGGGCGGGTTTTGTTGCTCAGTTATCGGTGAATAGCGCAATTGAGTCCCTAAACCCGCCCCTACAAGTGATTCCCTATCCAGAAAAGTTGGTATTTCGTCGAAAAAAAACCTCAGCCGCAAGGCTGAGGTCTATAACCAGGGTGCATCTACCGTTTTTTCCTACAGCATGGACTTGATCCGATCAGGAAAAATCCTCAGTTTGGCAAACTAATTTCCATATCGCCTCGCCAACGCTACCGGAGGTAAAAAATTGTAACGGTTCATCGTCGCTCAACTGGGTACGATTGATCAATTCGCCTTGAACATTGAAGCGAGCGATCGCCACAGGACGCCAAGCCCGCAGTGGACAAATCATCGCACTGTAAGTCTTTCGCGCTAATAGTCCTTGTTCATCCGGTTCTGGAAAGACAGACATCTGCCAGAACCAGACCGTATTATGGCGACGTTCGACAAATTCGGGGTCAACGTAGTAGTCAATGTCATTGTGATCACGGGCAACAAATACCCACTGGTCAGCTGCAGCCGGTAAAGTGGTGAGCAGGGTGGTGATACTACTTGCTATAATTAGGCGTTTGAGCTTCATTAAGCCTCCTCACTCATCGCGATCGCACCCTAACACTTGCAGTCGTTTTGCTCGTTTCACCCGCACCTGGGTATCATCACTACCACTGGCGATTAGGATATTTCTCTTTAAAACATTTATATCAACACTGTTGAATCTTTGGTTTCTCAATGACTGACCCACTTCAATACCACTTAAATAATTTTCTGCTCGTTCACCCTGATTAGTTAGGGGCCAAAGCATCATTCGTCCGTCATCGCCCCCACTGGCTAAGTAACACCCCCCGTTACTCAATGCCACAGATCGCACAGGTTGACCGCCATGACCATTTTGCCATTGGTCAATAATTTCACAAGATTCACCTTCAATCAGGCAGGATTCCATATTCCACAAGGTAATATAGCCTTGATTGTCAGCCGTTGCCATCAGATAAGGTTTCATATCTGCAACATCGATACTCTCAATATAATCATCCTGACCCCCTTCACGATAGGGTATGGGAATTGCCACATTATCTGGGTTGGGTACATTCCAAATAGCTAAGGTATTAAACCGTCCAGCAACCGCTAAATTTTGATTACCTTGTCCCACAAATTTTAAGGCATATATGGCAAATTTGAATCTTCCACTACGTATGGGTTCAACGTTCCCATTCAGTCCAGTCTCGGCTTCGTTTAAGTTTTGTTGAATATCCCACCTAAATACCCAACCACTGCCATGACCACTAAAAAGCGAGCGTGAGTCATCTGTAAACTCTAATGCCAACACTCGATCATCTTTTTCCTGGGAAAAAGACATCATTAATTTTGGGGTTTCTGCCAATAAATTTAACAGTTGAATCTCACCATTTTCTAACCCAGCAGCCACCACGTTATTATCGACTGGTTTATAACGAATAACCCGCACAGCTTTATCTGTATCAGCAATCTTCTCCACTTCTGGATTAGCAAAGGGATTAAAAAAGCCATCGACTCGCCATTTAATTAAAGTTTCGTCATTAGACCCACTGACAACATTCTGGCTCATGCCATTAAATTGTACCGAATTAACCGCATCTTGGTGTCCAAAAAACTTATTATTGGGATTGAGCCAAGACAACCACCAGATGAAATATAAAAGTAGCAGTCCTCCACCCAGAAGTAACCAAGTCGGAATAATCGGATAAACATCTAGTTTCAAAAATTGACTCGTGGGATTAGTATTCCCTAGACGCTGATCCGATAACGTCGCCAATGCTTCTAAAGAAAGTTCCTTTTTTCGACCCCATAAATGGCGTCGGGCTTGAACTCTCAGCGACGCTTGAGCTATTTGACCCGGATTTAATTCGGCGGGTTTATCCGGCAATTCTAAGGTACATTCCTGTTGGTCTTCACCCTGAATATTAACAGTAACCTGTTGCTGAAGATTGCTATGATTCTCAAATTCCAAGGTGTAGGGAACGGGTGAATTCCGCCAGTTGGGTATCCAAGCGCGTTTGGTGGGAATTTGCTGCTGTTTGGGAGTGGCGCTAAACTCAACCAACCCCATAGGTAAAACTTCTAGCGTACCTTCCACTTGGGCGGGGGAACCATGGCGATGAGTCGCCGCGATCGCAAAGGGATAAATCCGGCTGGGGGCTTGGGAAATGTCAGGAATTTGGCAAATAAATGTTTCAGTGACTTGTCCGTTTGGAGGGAGATACAACTGGCGTTCTGTTCCATCGACAATCCAGGTTGGATCTATGCCAGAAAATTTTAACGTAACATGGGTTTCTATTTGACTGGGATTATAAACTCGTACCGGAATTTCATCTTCATTTGCCGGATATTCTTGAAACTCCCGCACTGGCAGATCCAATTTTAACGGAATTGAACCCGTACCCTGTTCTAGAATCAACCGCAGCACTTCTCGGTCTTCATCTGGGAGTTCCATGGAGAAGACACGCACTGTTAGGTTCATCAATCCGACAAACCCCGGTACAGGATTATCGACAATCGCCACCTGAAAATGAGTAACGTCACCTGGAGGCTTTTTGGTACTCACTTCTGGGGAGATCTTGTACCAATCTGGAAGCCGATCAGCATCAACTCCAGCCGCCGTCACTTCCACCTGGAAACTGGCAAAGCGATCGCTATCATTAACGACCTTAACTTCAAACGAAGCGGGTAGACCTCCAGGCTTAAATCGAAGTTGTTTTGGGGAAACCGTTGTATCAATTAAATTATCTACCATTTATTTTTTCCCTTACGTCCTAAACTCCCTCAGTTTCCCTGTTCCTTGACACATTACAAATGACGAATAACTAACACTCTATATTAACCTATCAAATAGCTCATCTCGACGCGATGGTGCTGATGGGTTTGATGGATTGGAGGGGTGGGAAGGGGATGACGCCATCACCGTTGGTGGTGGCTGCTGTCCACGGGTTAGTTGTCGGCGACGCCAAGCTAAATGCAAAATGTTAATCCCTAATTCCTGGGCTGTACGCATTACTTCACGGGGAATCAGTCGTTTTTCATTAATTCCCCACGCCTCCGATAAGTTACCGATCGCGACAATAATTCCGCCACCACTTAAGAGTTGAATCGGTTTTCTATTGATACGAGGTGCTGTGGCAAAGAGAAAGGGTTGAGTCCGCAGTAAGTCGTGACGGTCTAATTTTTCCAGTGGCGTTAACTGGGTTCCTATACTTTGAGCAAACTCTTGGAATCGACCCGCGATCGAATTCTTTCGTCTGGCTAACTCTGTAGCAATCATCTCTCGTTCACTAACAATATCTTGTCGGCATTGCTTTAATCTTGTATCCGTATCAATATTGGGGTTATCATCGATTTGGGTTAGCGCCTGTTCGAGTTCTTGGTAAACCTTGCTCAGGTCTTTAATCGCATTGCCTTGAATCCAATGTTTCAATCCTGCCGACGCTTCGACTAAAACTGTACCTCCTGCGTTTAAATACTTTCGCAGTACCTCAAATTCTGATTCTCCTAATACCTGAACTTGGCGATCCGTCATAAAAAATAAATCATACTCTAAAATAGCTTGTAGTTCTGCCGATTGTAAACTAAATTCTCCAATTTTATCACTCCCCTGAAGGGCAGGGTAAAGTCCAGGGGTTGATTGCAAAAGATAGGAAAGATTTGATAAAATACTTTCTTGTTCATGGTTATCCACCGCTAACCCTTTGTACATGGCAACGTGAACGATCGCCAGAGGTCTAGCTTGGGGCTGAAGACGGTAGCGCAAGTCCAACTGGTTATAGCTAGGGGAGAAACTATTGACGGGCGCTTCCAGTTTAACGAGTCCGGTTTTGAGAAGAATCCGGCACAGTTCAACATCCCCTTCTGTGGGTGGATTTGCCTTTTCATCAATCCGAAATGTTTCGACGATGCGATCGGTAACTCTACGGGTACGTAATTCGGCGGGATCTCTAAATTTAACTACCAAATACACCATCAAGGGTTCTTCTGAAGTCGCTTCTGAAGAAATCCGATAGGACATGGGTTCTGGCACTACGATAAAATTGCCAAATAAATCAATAGCAAGTCCCGGTTGAATTTCGACCCAACGTTCATCTCGGTATTTCGCCACAACATCAGCGGGGGCGGAAACGACATGTACCCCCAACCCAAACACAATTCCGGGCTGATGTAGAGATTGGTAAAAGGTACTATGATACTGGCGATGATAGTGGTGAGCTAACTGCCAACGTTGGGCATCAATGAGTAAGCCGTCTGTGACATGGAGACGTTCAAATTGTTGGAGAAATGGGGGAGGGAAATGGTTAGTCATTTGTCTTATGTCATTTGTCTTATGTCATTTGTCTTATGTCATTTGTCTTATGTTATTTGTTATTCGTCATTTGTCATTCAATATAGAGTTCATACGTACAAAAGGCGGGTTTTTCTTGGCGGATAATTTGATGCACTAATAGTTCGTCAATTTTAGTCGGGGGTTCAGGGCGCAGTCGGACAATGAAATGATAGGGTTGTCCACCGCCAATCAGGGAGTCTTGATTGAGGCGGGTGTTTCCCATCATAAATCCCTGACCAAACACTTCTTGAATACAAATATGCTTTTCATGTTCGGGAAGATGGTCATCTAAGGGTAAGTCCGTAAATAAATGCAGGTAAAATCGTAATCCCCGACGTGTACCCCGCCAGCGATAAATCTCCATCGCCTGACGAATCAGATAGCGCTGTCGCTGTAGGCTTAAAGCGGGGTTGAGTTGCCAACCTACCCAATGTGCCAGAAAGGGTAGGAGGGTTTCTGGTGTCATTAAGGGGTCGAGATACGCCCATAAAGCCTCTAAGGATTGTAAGGTAGGTTCAAAGGCTTGCTCGAAAATTTTCAGAAAGCGACCGATAAAATCGACTTCTTGATAAATTTCGGGTACAAAGTTTAGATATAAGCTACGAGGACGAACATAAAGATTAAAGCTCGCCGATTCAACATGTTTGCTCCCCGTTCCCGATTGGCTGGAATAGACATAAATCTGACCGCGATAATCGAGACGGTGAGCGGGTTTAGTATCCCAATCCTGATTAGATTCAAAGAAATCCGCTGACATATAAAAGCGAATCACCACTTCCATGCGCCCCCCAGCAAGAAGTTCCCGCCCTTCCATTCCCAAACGATACCATTGGGAGGGAAAATCTCCCTGGATTTGAATATCTAAGTGTAAGGTTTGGTTGCTGAGGTTTTCCAGTTCTAGCAGCAGTTCACTCGGTTCTCCCGGATAGAGAGTGAGGTAACAACCGCGACGTTCTGTGTCCCGCGTGGCTTGGTTGAGTAAAGGTGCGGCTGACTCGCTTGACCCCGCAATCGGCTGAGGGGTAACCTCTGGCAACTGCATGGAGGTTAGTTGTAAACGTAAGGGTAATATATCGCGAGCTTGTGTCATACTAAATCCGGGTTAACTCCCCCTGTTTTGGTAAGTTGGTGGGGACAATTAACGTTAATGGTGGGGATCGTCATTTGTCTTATGTCTTATGGTCAGGGCGGGTTTTGTTGTTCCGTTATTGGTGGATAGGGCGGGTTTTGTTGTTCCGTTATTGGTGGATAGGGCGGGTTTTGTTGTTCCGTTATTGGTGGATAGGGCGGGTTTTGTTGTTCCGTTATTGGTGGATAGGGCGGGTTTTGTTGTTCCGTTATTGGTGGATAGCTGTCTTTAGTCCCTAAACCCGCCCCTACATTCCCTAAATCCGCCCCTACATTCCCTAAACCCGCCCCTACACATTCAAATTAGGTAGTCTACTCTATTTAATCCGAGCGACTCTACATCGTTCGGTCGGTGTATCTAATTGCTTATGCCATGAAGTGATTATAGCAGTGAATAACGACGGTTCAACTCCGTAGATTAGCGAAAATAAACTCAACCCTATTAAGTTGTGTAAATATCTCCTAAACCCTTACATAAGAAATAGCTTGTTCCTTAGCAGAAGTGAGTAGGACGCGCTCTACTGTTAACTTTTATTAGGACTTACCGACTTCTCATTTCTATCTGCGCAAGTGCCAGGGTTAATCTGTTGATCAACTTGCTTAAAAATTAGGATCAAGCACAGTTTCAACCCGGATTTAGCAAGTCCGATTAAGTTCTCTGTGTCAATCTGTGTGCTTGACTATTAAATGTTTTCTCTGTGCCATTTCCTTGTCTGTGTAATCTGTGTTTTTGTCAAGACCTCGTATTAATTTGTATCGTAACTTAAAAAAAATACATACGTCCAAGGATACGGTGGGCGGGAGATGAAAACCCGATATTATACAAAGTGTTAGCAAGATTCAAGGGGTTTAGCTATATCGAAATTATTTTTGTCCATAAAATATCCACCATAGATAATATACCAGAACATCGCACATCTTTCTCACAATGGCTGAATTCCCTGAAAATTCGTAGATTATTCCGGAAACAGAGTAAAAAACGAACAATTATGATGTTGTGTTAAGACATCAAACAGATTTAAATATTCAAACTTTTTCTTTGGGAAAGAATAGTTTGAATTATCAGAACTTGACAGGTTTAGCCTAAATAATCTTGAGGAAAGCCAAAACCATGTCTGTAGCAAAGGATACAACAACTATAAATTGGTATGTAGTCAATAGTCGTCGTGATCTGATGAATGCGATCGCACAGGTACGACAGGCGCTGATGGGTCGGATTGAGCAGCGTCAGGGAAAGGAGACGGAACCGATCGCGATCGCACTGCCAGAGGAGGAAGAGGATGCTCCACCCTCGGCGTTGACTCAACTCTGTCAGATATTCCGGTTATCGGGGTTTGAGCGGGATGTGTTGCTCCTCTGTGCCGGGATGGAATTAGATGATCAGTGGGGGGCGTTATGTGCAGAAGCCCAGGGGGAGGCGCAGCAGACCTATCCCACGTTTGGTTTAGCTTGGGCGCTTTCAGCAGAGCCGAATTTAGCCGCCTTGCGTCCAGATGCGCCTTTGCGCGGATGGCGGTTGATTGAGGTGGGAGAGGGGATGAGTCGGCTGAAGTGTCCCTTGCGGATCGATGAGCGGATTTTTGATTATCTGTGGGGGGACGATTATATTGATTCGCGATTGCGGGGAATCGTGCAGCCGTTATCCGTGGAGGCAGAGGATTATGCTGTTTTACCGCCCTCTCATCAGCAGATAGTGGCGCAAATTGCAGCAACTTGGGTGGAGTCATCTCGGACAGTGTTGCCTGTGATTGGGTTATCGGGGGTGGATGGATTGAGTAAAAGCGCGATCGCGGCGGCGGTTTGTCGTCAGTTGAATTTGAACCTGCATCGCTTATCCGTGGCGGCGTTGACGCCTCAGGTTGGGAGTCTGAGTTTAGTCAAGCAGTTGTGTGAACGGGAATGGTTCTTGAGTCATGCGGTGCTATTCCTGGAAGGGGATGAGATGGAGGAGGGGATGACCGCTGGGTTATCGGAATTCATTGATACGATTAATCTGCCCTTAATTGTCAGTAGTCCCGAACGTGGGCGACAACGAATGCGATCGCGGATTACCTGGGAAGTGCAGCCACCCACCGCCGAGGAACAGAAGGCGATTTGGCAAGGGGCGTTAGGAGGAAGGTCTCTGCATCTGGAGGCGGAGATTGAAGCAATCGTGTCTCAATTTCAACTGAGTGTCCGGGATATTTATACGGTGTGTATCCAGGCACAAAGGAGTCTGGAGGAAGAGATTGCCAAAAAAGCAGCCGCCCAAGCCACTCCTGCACCTGAACCCGTCGAGGAAACCAAACCCAAGCGCAAACGCCGAACCACTCGCAACACGGAAACCAAAACCCCACCCCCGAAACCTGTCACCTTGGACGTGGCAAAGAGTCCCCTGTGGGAAATATGCCGCAAGCAAGCCCGTCCCCAGTTAGAGGACTTGGCAGTACGGATTGAGACAAGGGCAGAATGGGAGGATTTAATTTTACCGGAGAGAGAGAAGGGGATGCTGCGGGAGATGGTGGTACAGGTACAGCAACGGGGAAGGGTCTATGAAACCTGGGGATTTGCCCAGAAAAATCAGCGGGGATTGGGAATAAATGCCCTATTTTCTGGGATGTCGGGAACCGGGAAAACCCTGGCGGCGGAGGTATTGGGGAATACTCTGCGGTTGGATGTCTATCGCATTGATTTGAGTGCGGTGGTGAGTAAGTATATTGGCGAGACGGAGAAGAATTTGCGGCGCATTTTTGATGGCGCGGAAGGGTGTGGGGCGATTTTACTGTTTGATGAGGCGGATGCGTTATTTGGTAAGCGATCGGAGGTGAAGGATTCCCATGACCGTCATGCCAATATTGAGGTGAGTTATTTGTTGCAACGGATGGAAACCTATCGGGGATTGGCGATTTTGACGACTAATATTCAGACGGGGTTGGATCAGGCGTTTATTCGTCGGATTCGGTTTATTGTTAAGTTTCCCTATCCGGGTGCGAAAGAACGAGAGGAAATCTGGCGGCGGGTGTTTCCCGAAGCGACGCCGACGGAGGGGTTGGATTTTAAGAAGTTGGGAAAACTGCACATGGCAGGGGGGAATATTAAGACGATTGCTATGAATGCGGCGTTTTTAGCAGCGGGTGCTGGGGAAGCGGTGCAGATGAAGCATATTAAGCAGGCGGCGATTCAGGAATGTCTGAAGCTGGAACGTCCGATGGGTCAAGGGGAGTTGCAAGGCTGGTAACACTGATTTCGCTGATTTTTTTATGGGTTGGGGGTGGGTAGCACAGGTTGGTAGCACTGATTTCACAGAGGGGTGAGTGGTGAGTGGCAAAGGTTGGTAAGGATGATTTGATGGTACGGGTGGTAACACTGATTTCTCTGATTTTTTTAGGGGTTAGTAATGGGTGGCTTATGTTAGAAGCACTGATTACACAGAGGGGTGAGTGGTGGGTGGTAACACTGATTTCTCTGATTTTTTTAGGGGTTAGTGATGGGTGGCTTATGTTAGAAGCACTGATTACACAGAGGGGTTAGTAGTGAGTGGCGGCAAAGGATGTACGGATGATTTGATGGTTGGGAGGACTATAAGCGTGTTCTGTGTAATCTGTGTACCAGACTATTTGAGTCTTCTGTCTGTGCCATCCTCTCTGTGAAATCTGTGTTATTCAATCGTGAGGCTGCTGGTAAAATCTAAGAAAATCGGTGTAATCAGTGTTTGAGGCAGGAGGTTGGGGATGGGTTATTTGTATGAGGAGAAGACCTATCAAATAATTGGCGCGGCACAGGAGGTGCATCGGGAGTTAGGGGCAGGGTTTTTGGAGGTGGTGTATCAGGATTCGTTGGAGTTAGAGTTTCAACTGCAGCAGATTCCCAATCATCGGGAATGTCCCTTACCGATTTTTTATAAGGGGGTGCGGTTAAATCGAACCTACAATGCGGATTTTTTATGCTTTGACCAGATCATCGTGGAGACGAAGGCGGTAAGGATGTTAGTGAAGGAATTTGAAGCCCAAACCCTGAATTACCTCAAAGCCACGAAACTGCGCCTGGGGTTACTGATTAACTTTGGCACAGACAGAAGACGCTAATAGTGAGGTACACAGAGTACACAGAAAACTAAATTCGCCTGCCAACCCTAGAATCATCCTTACCAACCTTAGCCACCCACCCCTAACTCCTCTGTGAAATCAGTGCTACCAACCTTAGCCACCCACCCCTAACATCAAAAAAATCAGTGTAATCAGTGTTTTGAAATCAGTGCTACCACCCAGGAATCATCCTTACCAACCTTAGCCACCCACCCCTAACTCCTCTGTGGAATCAGTGCTACCACCCTTAGCCACCCACCCCTACCATCAAAAAAAATCAGCGAAATCAGTGTTATGGCGACTCATCAATCCATCCCCAAACCCGCAAACGCCAAGAAAAAATCCGATATCCTACCCATTCCGGCGCAATCTAAACCCCATCCGGTTATCGCCCAACCGAAAATAGAGTCAACCCTCAGTAATGAGGAACAATTGGCACAGATACGGGCAAAACGAGAAGCATCTGAACGCTTGGGTTCGACGTTATTAACCCCCAAATCCGTTCCCCACACCCCGCCACCCCTGCAACCGAAACTCACCATTGGGCAATCGGGGGATATGTATGAACAGGAAGCGGATAGGGTAGCGCGTCAGGGGGTGAATCATAAGAATGCGCCACCGCAGATTCAAGTCAAAGCGCAGATGGTGCAGCCAAGGGATGCCTTGACTCATTGGGTACAGCTAGGTGGTTATCAGATTCAGGCTAAATCCGATTTTTCCCGAGTCAACACTCACCGATCTGATCAATCTTTACAAAAGCAACTTATTGCTTCTGCTGCGGCACCCTTAGCGGTTTTTGGCCCGATAGGAATCGGCGTGGCATTGACCGTTACGACTGGAGTCGTAATCACAATTTGGCTGAATAATGGTGGCTGGGAGGTGATTGGTAGGATTCCTAATGCTATAGATCAGGGTATTGATAATACGCTTGAGACAGCCAAAGCAATCCTTCAGCAAGCTGGGGAGATGACACAGAACCAGATCGAGGCTTTAGAAGATTTTATTCGAGGCGTTTTTAGAGCCGAAACCCAAGACATTGATCCGAATGATCCTGAACGCGATGGTTCGCGTGATAGAAAACTGTCGAATGGAGAGATTCAACGACTTAAGGATGCTGGGGAAGATATTCATGAACTGAAACGAGATTGTGAGGGTGGGGCGTCTAAATGTGATTTATACAAGGATAGAGACGGAAATATCTATGTGAAACCGAAAGGGGGACTAGGGCCCGGAGATTTTACAGGACTTAATATTAATGATTTTTGAGCTAAAATCCAATCCATGAGGGGATGGAGATAATGACAAAGACGAATAAAGTATATGCCTATTTCCAATTGTCAGGGGTTGAACTTGATCCTGACCAAATTACGACTCAGGTAGGTATCAAACCCACCAAGACGTGGAAAACAGGTGATGTGGTGGTTTATCCGAATGGCAGGACAACTACCCGTACCCGCAAGTTTAGTGTGTGGGAAGTGAGATCTCAACTGAATCCAGCCGCCGAACTTGACCCGACACAAGCGTTAGATTTACACTTGGAGTCAGTGTTTAGCCAACTCGAAACGGGCTGGGAGTCGTTAGTCCAAGTATGTTTGCATTACGAGGCGTTAGTCTGTGGTGTCATTTACGCCTATACCGATATCCCCGCGATTCATTTCAATAAAGAGCAAATTAAAAAAATTAGTGATTTAAATGCGGGGATTGATATTGATGTTTATTCGTTTATGGAAAAATTAGCGGATTAGACTCAGGGGTCAATGGTTATGCCCCATACCTCCAGATTCCCCCACCTACCTCTAACCTCCCTCTAAATCAGTGAAATCAGTGCTACTAATCTCTCACCTCCAACCCATAACCTCTCTATAAATCAGAGAAATCAGTGTTATGGAAACTCATCAACCTCTTTATGTCATCAGTGGGACGAACCTCCCACCTCCCCACCCCAATCTCTCCAAAAAATTCGTGCAACCTGTGCCACCTACCCCTAACCCTTCTGTGAAATCAGTGCTACTAATCTCTCACCTCCAACCTCTAACCTCTCTATAAATCAGTGTAATCAGTGTTATGTCCACCCATCAATCCCTCCCCAAACCCGCAAACGCCAAGAAAAAATCGGATATCCTGCCAATTCCAGCGCAATCCAAACCCCATCCGGTTATCGCCCAACCGAAAATAGAGTCAACCCTCAGCAATGAGGAACAATTGGCACAGATACGGGCAAATCGAGAAGCCTCTGAACGCTTGGGTTCCACCTTATTAACCCCGGAATCTGTTCCCCACAAACCGCCACCCCTGCAACCAAAACTCACGATTGGGCAACCGGGGGATAAGTATGAACAGGAAGCGGATAGGGTAGCGCGTCAGGTGGTGGATCAGATTAATGCGCCGCCGAAGATTCAAGCTAAGGCACCACGCAACCCGATGCAATCTGTGGGGGCGAGGAAGCCCTCTCCATTGGATGATCACCCGGTGATGAAGGTGCAGCGTCAGGCGACTGGGGGAGAGATGGAGGCGTCGCCGGATTTGGAATCCTCGATTCAACGGGCAAGGGGAGGGGGACAACCCTTAGATGATGGGATTCGGGAACGGATGGAAGGGGCGTTTGGGGCGGATTTTAGTCGGGTAAGGGTGCATACAGATGGGACGTCGGATCAGTTGAATCAGTCGATTCAGGCGAAGGCGTTTACCACCGGGCAAGATGTGTTCTTTCGCTCTGGGGCATACAATCCGGGGAGTCGGGGGGGACAGGAGTTGTTGGCGCATGAGTTGACTCATGTGGTGCAGCAGGTCGGAGAGTCCATCCAGGGGCAAGTGAATGAAGCCACTACAATGAATCCAAAAACTGCTGAACTAGACTTAAAGCATGATCAGATCAGTAGAAACATAATGTCTATTCAACGCGAGGTTATCAATGGACACGACACTCAAGACCCAGTTACTTTTAACTCATGGATAGATTCTATCACTGATATTGATCAACTTAACTCTATATATAATCAACTTAACGGTATTAAGAAAAAGAATCAACATGAGTACAATGCTAAGGAATACGTTTTAAAAAGATTGAGAACAGTCGGGAAGTTGGGTTATCTACTACCTGAGAAAGAATTTAGGCAGAAGAGAAAAGCAGAAGAACAGAAAATTGATCAAAAAAGAAAAAAAATAAGTAACGAACAAGGCTTTCCTGAAGTAGAAGAAAAAACCAAATACCATTCAACCCAGTTTACTGATTATGTAATAAATCAGTATCATGCAATGATGCGTTTGGCGGGTAGTAATCAAAATGAATTTGCCCCTTTTGCCGCACAAAACACAACAGGAGGAGGAGGATTCTTAGAAACTTACAACAAAGCCCTTGAGTTAGCCCAAAAACTAGATAATCCAAATGAAATAAACTTTAAGGTAGAAAATAATGAAATATTTGAACATAAGGAACTTGCTGATTATATCGATAAGCTTTGGACATTGTATAGACAAAAGATCGGTGATGAAAAAAATATTCACCAACCGCAGATTCCTGTCTGGGGACAACTTACTAACTGGGGTGCAGGGACTCGAGTAACTGCTACATTTTCTACAGTTGGTACTTTCCCCCATGGTTCAGCAGCAGGGGGAACCCAACAAGAGTTGCCCTGGCTAGGAAAGTTTTTACACAAGAGAAAAGTTAGCAATGGCTCGAAAACACTGTATGTAAAGGGACACTTACTCAACGATCACGTAGGAGGACCAAGCGCAGCCTACAATCTAGTGCCATTAATTGGAAAGAGTCATTATTTGGGAAGTCAAGATGCCAACAGTATTCATCTTAGTATTGTTGAAACTCAGGTGAAAAATGTTGTCGATAACATACTAGCATTGCGGGATTCTGAAGAGCGCTTGCCACCAAGCACAGTAGAGAGAGCGACTTACCAAGTCGAGGCAATATATGGCGATCATCAACGGACAAATACCTCATTTATCCAAACCACACCATCTACTTTTATCAATGCCTTAAGTGAAAAGGATCGAAGCTCGTTAAGCACAAAGAAATATCTCGAAAAAATGCATAAAGATAACAATCCTGCTTGGAATAACGTTGCTGATGCTGTTTTCGCTGTAGCATCATCTTCTAAGGAACAAGAGGAATTATATCCAACAGGAACATTTTCTCGAATGCAGTCTAATGCCAAACTATGGGACTTGGAGGATAAAATTGTTCCCCTTGCTCTTAACGTTAAACTAACGGTTGGCAGGCTGAATAGTAAAGAAGAGACTGTGGTTGATACAAAAGTTCCAAATAAGTTGTCTAATGAACTACAACAGCGATACCAAGAAGACTAATTTTGTACTCAAAGAACATGAATAGCAGAACTTGTAGGGTGCGAAAACGCAAGTGTAACGCACCATCCCAACATAAAACGGTAAACGGTGTTCCTGCGGCACGAAAATTATGGTCAGATCATTTCTTATGGTCAGCAAAGGTTGAAACCTAAACGAACTCAATCTGCTCTATTCGTCCTGAGGAGAAGCTTCTAAATTTTCCAAATCCGCCAGATCTTGCAATCGTCCCGACGCCCGCTTATTGACGCGCAAATTTTCTAAATCAATGAAGTTCACCAATACACCCGCAATCTCAATCTCAAGCCTTGCTGCATAACAGGTGGCAAAATCCACCCCATCCGGTGTGGTTAACAAGTCAATTCGGTTTGGCGGATATCCTAACTGAATCACCTGATCGGATACCATAAAATCCTGAGGCTGTAAATCAACAGAGGCAAATCCAAATTCCTGCAACGCCTGTATCATACGATTAGCATTATCCAGCGACATCTCAATCCAAATATCAATATCTTTCGTGTAGCGAGGATAGCCATGCAGCGCCACCGCATATCCCCCAATCACCAGATAACGAACCTGATTATCGTTTAACGATTGTATAAACTCTTTGAAATCTTGGTTTAGCACCGTATTTCCAACTCACAAACTCTTGGCGAATGGACTCTAATGCCGCCAGACGCGCCGTATAGGGTTGAGTATGCCAATAGACTGCATCCGATTTAGGCGATCTCATCTCCACCTTAGTAATACGGATCTGACGCTGGTTTGATAGTGATGTCATTGAGAGACTCCAACCCTTAGAATCTAGTCGATTATAGCAATCTTAATGATCAGCCGATCAGATATTTCACAGTGCGATCGCCGTAACACTGATTTCACGGATTTTAGAGAAACGGTAGCGGTGGGAAGTGAGAGGTTAATCCCACTGATTTCACGGAGGCGTTAGTCCTCAATTGCCAGAAGATGTAAGAATTGTCGGGAAATCATTAAGTCCTCTGTGTCAATCTGTGTCCTTCACGCTTTGAGTCTTCTTTTTAGTGTCACTCAATCGGTGTAATCTGTGTTTTGGAAGTGATAAGTAAAGAGTCTATAGGCGGACATATTTTTCCATGATGAAATAATACCTAAAAAATTAGCCAAAGTCAACCCTCTATCGTAGAAATGAGTAAAACTAGAAGTGCGATCGCCTGTCGGTCGAATTGAGGATAAACAGAGTGCGATCTCGTTAGGATTGGGTTAATCGGAGAGAGTGCGATCGCCTCTACAGAAACTCGACACGTCCAACCATTTCCTCTGGCGTACAAACTTCATAAATCAGAACCAGACTTTCAATGATTTGTCCAATCGAACGACTGCCTTGTTGACAATATGCAATACCCGGATGATCATTAGTCAAACTAGCCATTCTAAGAAAATCATCATCCTGAGTAAAAAGCACTCGTTTCTCTTGACAAATAAATGTCAACTGTGCATCATCACTTTGAGTACGCAACCCAGCTTCAACAGTTGTTGTCACATCAATACCCCGACGGCGTAACTCACGAGCAATCACAGATTTTACCTGCTCATCTAAGTGAAACCGAATCCGATTACTCACCCCGACTTTCTCTCAACTTTTCCTGAAGAAGGGAGGTAGAACTATTACGCCTTATTTGTTCCACATAAGCCTCACTTTCAGCCGTATAACGGTCAATGTCTTGGCGATGATCATAATAATAAGCCATTGCCGCATAAACCGAAGCCAAGGATAAATCATACTCAGTAGCAATATCCTTCAGGGATTCTCCCATCTCCAGATACAGTTTAGCGATCGTCGCCACTGGCATTCTTGTACCCGCAATGCGGGGTTTACCGAAACAATAGCCAGGATCAATGGCGATATGTTCTGTACTTATGGATTGAAGAGGCATTTTTCTGTCTGGGGTAACGAGAATATTGTATTGATCGTATCATCAATCGGAGTGCGATCGTAACACTGATTTCACTGATTTATGGAAACGTTAAGGGTGGGGGGTGAGAGGTTTACCCCACTGATTTCACGGAGGCGTTAGTCCTCAATAGCAAGATGTAAGACTTGTCGGGAAATTATTCAGTCCTCTGTGTCAATCTGTGTCCTTCACGCTTTGAGTCTTCTTTGTAGTGGCATTCAATCGGTGTAATCTGTGTTTTTGAAGTGATAAGTACAGAGTCTATAGGCTGGCACATTTTCCCACGGTAAAATAGTACCTAAAAAATTAGCCAAAGTCAAGCCTTTATCGTATAAAAGGGTAAAAATAGAAGTGCGATCGCCTGTCGGTCGAAATGAGGATAAACAGAGTGCGATCGCTCTTTGAGTTGGGATGAGGGGAGAGAGTGCGATCGCCATCTTGTTGTTAAACCACTCCATAGCCCGTATATTCTCGCATTTGGGGAGCCTGAAATCCGAGAATAATATCATCTTTTGGCACCCCTCGCTCTACAAGCTCTTGACCCACTCTCATTTCCGTCATATTCTGCTCAATCCAAATTTTTCCCTCCTTAATATCCAAATGTAAAACACAACCATAAACTCGCCGATGACCATCCCATCCCACATTCATAACCATGTAATGGTCTTGTTTTGTATCCAAAACCGTATAACAATCAATCTTACCATTCGCGATTGGGATAGCCGCATAATCCGTCAACACCGACTGAATAATCTGGCGATAAGACTCTAGGGTATCCATTGTAAAATTACCTCTTGAATTGGGTCATAAACAATTTGTTTAATCTGATATCTCTCTACAGATATTTGGGCAAATTCTCGCTTAAAAAAAGATTCATAAATACCGATAGGCACTGCCAAATAGAGAATCCGATTTGGGTCACTGATTTCTAAAGCCAGCCGATAATTCAAAAACTGTCCTAACGCAGCATGGTAATCGGTGAGTGGCGAATCACTTAAAAATCTTTAGCTGCCATTATTAACATCTTCTGATATTACTTAACGGTTTAGACAAGTGCGATCGTAACACTGATTTCACGGATTTATGGAAACGGTAGCGGTGGGCGGTGAGAGGTTAACCCCACTGATTTCACTGAGGTGTTAGTTCTCAATAGCAAGATGTAAAAATTGTTGGGAAATAGTTAAGTCCTTTGTGTCCATCTTTGTGCTTTACTATTGTGTCTTCTTTAGAGTGTCATTCAATCGGTGTAATCTGTGTTTTTGAAGTGATGAGGAAAGAGTCTATAGGCTGGCACATTTTCCCATGATGAAATAATACCTGAAAAAATAGCCAAAGTCAAGACCTCAATCGTAGAAATGAGTAAAAATAGAAGTTGCGATCACATTAGGGTTAGATTGAGTCGTGGAGCCAAGCAAAGCCAAAAGCTATATAATTTAAAATGATCTGTAAAAAAATGAGCGCTTATGACTAAGAGTGACTTAAGGGAAATTGAACGTGCAGTCAGTCAACTTTCCGATGAAGATCTGGCAAAATTTAGGACTTGGTTTGCTGAATTTGATGCAGCCAATTGGGATCGGCAATTTGAGACCGATGTTGCGGCGGGTAGACTCGATGCACTAGCTAACAAAGCCTTAAACGATTTACGACAAGGAAGATGTACTAATTTGTGAAACATCGAGCCACTCCTGATTTTTGGTATTATTATCGACAGCTACCCTCTGACATCCAAGAACTTGCCGATAGATGTTACGAGTTGCTCAAGCAAGATCCTCGATATCCCTCACTACATTTGAAGAAAGTCAGTCGGTTTTGGTCGGTTAGAATAGGTTTACACTTAGCAAGCAATTGCAGTCGAACAGGATAATGATCTAGTTTGGTTCTGGATCGGAACCCACGCTGAATATGACAAATTATTAAGTTCAAAATAGCGATCACGGAATCGTTTTCGTTCAGATAACCGCTCATCACCATTCAATTGCAGTAATTTCACCGTTGTCCTTCCTTCGGGTGTTAATCCATCAATATCCGCCTCCTCACTCACAAAATGTTCAGACCATTTCTGTTTACGGGGATTAAATAAAAAACTAAATTCTCCAGTTTCTGGGTCATAAGAGCCAAGGTCAGTTCCTTTATGACGATTACAACGCCAACAGGTCAATGCCAAATTATCTGCATCGGTTTTACCCCCATGTTTTTCAGGAATTACATGGTCAATTTCGTGGGAAAAAAGGAAACGGAATTAGGAACCAAGCAATACTCGCATCTGTAATTGGCTCGTTCTTCCACCAGGCGACGTAGTGCAGCTGGAATATAGGTACGACTCATGCCGTCCCCATCAAATAACTTAGACTACCCGCTTTGAGCATCACGATTAGATGTTCGATACGTTCATACTCATCAAGTTCTTGTTGTTCTGGGAGTGTGATTTCTCCGGCTTGGCTGCGTGCTAGCAAAGTTTGCAGTCTTATTTGCATTTCCGGAGTCGGACGGAACGCGAGAATTTCTTCTGGCGTGGGTTGGCTTGCCAGGAAGTTAAGAATATAGTGATAAATACGAGCTGGAAGTGGTGGCTGCTGGAGACTAAGTGCCAGGAGTTCCGGCAACCGATCACCAACCTGTGCCAGTTGTTCTCTTAACTCGTCAGATACTTCAAGGGTAATTTTTGTCACGTTGTTATCCAAGAAGTTTTCTTTACAATCGAATACATATTTTCATTATAAAAGTATACTATAAAAGTCGTGCGATCGCTACATCACTTGGTTTGCCGAACACTTTCAATTAGCTTTATATTCGCTCTGAGCCATTCATTCACCAATGTCTCAACTTCAACACCCTTCTCATTGGCAAGCTTGTTCATGACCTCATTAACATCAGGTTCAAGATAAATGGGAAAGTTAAAAACGGCATCAGGATGATAAAACTTGCCACGTTTACCCTTAGAAAAATCATAGTCTGCTTTCATTGATTTCCCTCGCTATACTGGCTCATTTCTCGATTTGTTACTTTACGTGCCGAAATTATCCGAATTTGGCACAATTCATCGTTAATCTGTTCGTAAGTATGTACGACAACACGAACCACACCTGTGCTGTCTATTCCCATCGTAATCCAGCGTTCCTCATTCTGACTATGTTCCTGATCATAAATAGATAGCTGATTGGGATCGCGAAAGATTGTCGCAGCTTGACGAAAAGAAACCCGGTGTTTACGAATGTTTTGCTGGTCTTTGGTCGAGTCCCAATCAAAGCTATAACGCAATCATTACCTCTCTCCCTGCCTAGGCTACAACAATTCTAACCTAGCTTTTGCGATCGCGTAACACTGATTTCGCTGATTTATAGAGACGGTAGCGGTTGGAAGTGAGAGGTTTGCCCCACTGATTTCACTGAGGCGTTAGTCCTCAATTGCCAGAAGATGTAAGATTTGTCGGGAAATTATTAAGTCCTCTGTGTCAATCGGTGTCCTTCACGCTTTGTGTCTTCTCTTTAGTGTCACTCAATCCGTGTAATCTGTGTTTTGGAAGTGATGAGGAAAGAGTCTATAGGCTGGCACATTTTTCCATGATGAAACAATACCTAAAATCGTTGCCTAAGTCAAGCCTGTATCGTAGAAATGGGTAAAAATAGAAGTGCGATCGCCTGTGGGTCGAATTGAGGATAAACAGAGCGCGATCGCGTTAGGATTGGATTGATGGGAGAGAGTGCGATCGCCGATCAAGTGACATGATAAGCCGTAATAGCAACTGCGCCATCTGGACTATAAATTGCTTCTATTCGCCTGAAACTTGTATGAACCCACCAAACCTTAATCCGATTTCCTTTAGCTGGAGCCGTACCCATCTTACTATATCCGGCAGCAATTAAAAGCGCTTCAAATTCAGGAGTTGGCAGAATTTTAACCGTGATTTTGGCAATGCCATCCAGATCATGCTGATCAAGGGTCATAGCTACCTTGATAGGTACTATAGATCCGATACCCCGGTAGAACCAGTGCTATACCCCACCAACTATGAATAATTCCAGGATAGGTTTCTTCCGCTTCACTCCCACCTAACCTAATTTTCAGATCACCTAGCCAAAGATAAAATCCTGGAACGAGACTATCTAAGCTGTAAGCGATCGCTTGCAATTGAGAATCGGATTGTTGCCTAGGTTGAACTGACTTTTTTTTATTCGAGTGAGACGTTGACATAAACAGAATTTGAAGTGACGAGTACAGAGTCTATAGGCGGACACATTTTTCCATGATGAAATAGTACCTAAAAAATTAGCCAAAGTCAAGCCGCTATCGTAGAAATGGGTAAAAAAAAATAGAAGTGCGATCGCCTGTCAGTCGAATTAAGGATAAAAAGAGTACGATCGCTGTTTGGGTTGGATTGATGGGAGAGAGTGCGATCGCCTGTCGGTCGAAATGAGGATAAACAGAGTGCGATCGCACCCACTTTCCTTACAAGTCAACCCTTAGGCGATACCAACGGGTTTGCTACCCTAACGCCAATAGCACTTTCAGTTGTCGAACCCGATTTTTTATTGAGTTGATGATATTCCATTAAAATTTCTTGGATAATTTGCCGATAATGCTTTAATCTATCCATTCCACAATACCCTCACTTTCTGGATCAACGATTAACAATTTCACTTGATTCCGATTGATAATCATCTGAGCTAACTGGCGTTGAAAATAACGTTTATAGGTTCCTTGTGTAATCGCTAAATATCCTTAGCAGGCATCTATAGTGTTGAAGTACATACCCCTTTAATTGTAACCAAATATCGGAGGTAATCGCCGTAACACTGATTTCACTGATTTATAGAAACGTTAAGGGTGAGGAGTGAGAGGTTAGTCACACTGATTTCACTGAGGTGTTAGTTCTCAATTGCCAGAGTATGTAAGAATTGTCGGGAAATTATTAAGTCCTCTGTGTCAATCTGTGTCCTTCACGATTGAATCTTCTCTTTAGTGTCATTCAATCAGTGTAATCTGTGTTTTTGAAGTGATCAGTCTAGAGTCTATAGGCTGGCATATTTTCCCATGATGAAATAGTACATAAAAAATTAGCCAAAGTCAAGCCTTTATCGTATAAAAGAGTAAAAATAGAAGTGCGATCGCGCTTCTCCATTCACACTTATGTAATCAAATTAATCACATGACCAGAGCGTGATCGATTACTATGCCAAGAACAGATTAGACCCAAAGCACCGGGGTCAATGAGAGCTAGGGGTGAGCTTCGCACCCAATTTTGTCCCTGACGTCGTAATTCAAATAGCTGTACCGCCCCTAAATACTGTACCCCAGCAACGCTTTGCAATAAGGTAACAATATCCGATGAATAAACTGGGCGACCGAAAGACCACCCGTTCCCCTCTGAACCCCCAGTTAAAGGATTGAGAAAACGATAGAGTGCGGTTTGTAGTTTCAATAGTATTTCTTGTTGGGCACGGGGATTATTATAAGCTGCATCCAGAGCAACTTCTGTTTGTACCGCAACCCCAACGTAATCGGGTTGGCTACAGAGGATTTCTACACCGAGTAACCGTCGTTCATCGAGATAACTTAGCACTCGTTCGGTGAGTTGCGGGGTTAGCGTTAATACATCTGGATCAATGCCTTCACCGCGCTCAATCCCATCCGTATTGGCGTTGGGTACAAGCAGCAGACGTACTCGTCCGGCGTCTTCTTGGCGAATGGGTGATAAGCATAACACGCGAGAAATAGAGCCGCCTCCGGCTTCCATGGCTAGGTATTCAAAGTCTTCGCGAGTAACAGCGCGATCGCGGGTTCTTAGGAGTCGCGGTACCCGGATCACGGCTTGTTCTAAAGATTCCGCATCAGCGCCATTCCGGGCGGGAGAATAGTTAATTACGTTCGCCACATAAGGAACAGCGGATTTGAGGACTTGAATCGCGCCCCGTTGTACGTTACCCTGTTGACCACCCCCAATGCGATAGGCAGCCATTTGGATCACCGCACCTCTAGGGGGAACTGCGCCATATTGACGTTCCATCGACTGCATCGCTGCGCCCTCCCGTCGTTCTAACGCGCCAGTTCTCCCGTTGACTAAACTGAGCATTTCTGAGGGTACTCTCTGGGAACGAGAACGCCACCGCGTTTGTTCTCGCAGTTGAGAGGGTTCTCGTAATAGGGGACCAAATTGAATGATGCCAGTAATCGCATCAATGGTATAGTGCAGGTCTTCTGGACCTGAGTCAGCAAAATCATTGACTTCTTGCCAGATTTGAGGTAATCCTCCAGGTGGAATCACCAGAAGATGTTCCTCTTCCCGGCGCGGCAAAATTCCCCGTCCTTGCAGTTGAAAGGTTTGACCGGGATTTCCATCACTTTCGCCCAGGATTTCATTACGAATCGTGGTACATTGGGTGACTTCCACGGTACCGCCAATCGACCGAACATCTAAACCAACGATGCGCGGGGAACGCATATAACCGGGTTGATTGAACTGAGGTTCGCTGTAAACACAGCGTAGCCAACGTCCCTGATAGGTAACAAATTGGGTAACGGGTAAACGCAGGGGTAAATGGAGGACAACATCCGCCCCTTGTAACGGATCACCCCCTTGACGGATCAGTTCACTGAAACTAAATCCTTTGGTGCTATCATCCGCTTCTTGGAGGAGGATGGGTTGCCAAAACATACCATTCCAGGCTTGCCAAAGGCGGGGGGGATCTTCGGGATTAATCCCAGTGGAGGTAGCGGCTTCACCTTTAATTCGCAGGGCGATAACATTGCCTTCGATGGGTTGATCGGCTTCAAAGACGAGATAAAAGCAATTTCCCGCTTCAGGTTGTTCATTAAAAATCGATAACTCCAAGCCTTCCCACTCCCCACTGGGTTGCTGACTCCACGTTCCCACGAAGCGATCGCGCAGGACTTCCGGTTGGTCGTCAGCGGTTTCGGAGGTGAGAAAATGGCGGATACTGGGTTTCGCAATCACTAGGGGGCGATCGGTGCTAAAAATAATCGCATCATCGGTTTGAGTGCGTACTGTCGCCACTTCGGTTCCCCTGGGAATCGTGTAGGCTTCGGGGAGAGACGAACTCAAATAAAATGTTTGTTGGGTTTGCGCCGGGGTTGGCGCTTGTAGGCGAATCCCCAGTAATTCCAGAAAGGTAACATAGTTACGCCGGGGGACTTGATTGAACCGCAGCAACATTTGGTCAGTTAACCAGGCGAACAGTTCAATCAGCGTGATTCCGGGGTCACTGGGGTTATAATTCGTCCACTCGGGACAGTAGCGGGGAATGCGGAGGATACACTCTTCCACCAAATCCTGAAACGCGCGATCGTCTAAATCAGATTTTGGTAACTTGGGTAAAAAATCAAATTCCATAATTTGTCATTCGTCTTATGTCTTATGTCTTATGTCATTCGTCTTATGTCATTTGTCTTATGTCTTATGTCATTTATCATTTGTCATTTATCCCCATGAATCATGAATCATGAACTATGACCAACTACTCTCCAGATGGCTGGAGATAGAACGGATACACTAAACTCCGAGTATCATGGGAATCTTTGGGATGATATTCAATAATAATATTGACCCGACCGCGAATCGGATCAGGTTCTGTATAAACGCCATCCAGTACAATCCGAGGTTCCCACATTTTCAGGGCTTCCTCAACATAGATTCGGATCAGCAAAAGCGTTTGGGTATTCATTGGCGCAAAGGCGAGTTCAGACAGGCGCGACCCAAAATTTTGTCGGTAGACTCTCTCACCCACCTTAGTTCCCAGAATTAGCGCGATCGATTCTTCGATGTTCCGGATGTCGGCGCTGAGTTGCAGGCTTCCTTGCAAGTTTCCTCGTAAGGGAAATGATAGTCCCCTACCCAGATAATCTCGTGGCTGATTATTTGTAATGTCTGCCATTTCTATAAATTTAGTGAGTTAGAATCAGTACGTTCTTACCAGAATCTCAAGAATTTAGCCGATTTACCAAAACCTGAGTCTCGTTAAAGATATGGAAGTTCATAATTCAGTCATAGAGGCAGAAGTTTTACTCAAGAATCATGGAGTTGTTCTGCTCAAAGGAATCCTCGATCCTGCTCAACTTTCCCTTGTTGCTCGATCCGCTACTCAATGTTTTTCTTACATAGAACAGATTATTCATGAACAGGGAATCGAACAGGTCAGTGATTATCTCCCTTGCTACTATTTCTTTAATCTTAGAGTCACCTCCGTTAGTCTTTTTGCCCTTGATGATTATCAAATAACCCATGCTTTCGAGAAGATTTCGCACCAAATGATATCTATTGTAATTAATTCTTTAGTTTATCAGGTTTTAGCCAAGATTATGGATAGCTCCCTTTTATTTAACCTTTCTCAATCTTGGGTCAGGAAACAATATGCTCTTTCACACTATCATCCCTTGCATACTCCCCATACCTGGCATCAAGATGGGGCATTGGGAGTTACGTTTAACCCTTTGTCGAATAGCAGTAATTACTATATCCGTGAACCTTTAACACCCCTGATTACCTGCTGGATACCGCTCACGGATTGTGGGCGAGATCGACCGGGGCTTCAGTTTATCCGGCGAAATCTCGATCAGCTTCTCCATTATGACTGTCTAAACGAGGTTAAACTTAGACAACCTTTTGCACCCAATGAGTTTTGGTCTCCAGAAATGACTGTGGGAGATGTTCTTATTTTTCTGAATGGCACGCTTCACAAAACTTATGTTACTGAAGCCATGACTCAGGATCGAATTAGTGTTGAATTGCGGGTGATGAGTGCTAACAAAATTCCCCAATGGATGAACCGGAATGTATTTATTCCTTTAAAAGAATAATCAATTTAGAGAACACTAACTTGAAATTGTCCTGGATTCATAATTTTGATTACACCGCCCCACATGCAGTTACAAACAGCAAAATCAGGGAGTGCCGGAAGTTTATTAATCTTTGTTTTAATTGCTCCAGGCTTCCATGGACCGACGGGAACAGGGAGACAGGGCATCGGAGTTAATACCCCTAAAGCGGCTGCTGTGGCTGAGGCTACGGCTGGATTAGCTATAGATGTACACATACCAAAAGGCGGAATATTGGTAATGGGTACAAAGTCCATAATTGTAGCGGCTAACATTCCTTTCACCGATACAGGTGGACCTTTTGGAATCACAATTAATGAACTAGGTGCTACTCCAAACGGAATACATTGGAGGGTTGCACCCATACAAGTTTGCAACGGCATTTGTTATCTCTTTTGACTCCTTTTTTACTTTCTTTTATCAGGTATCGATCTCAGATTTATTAGCCTAAGCTAACAGTTGGAGCTGAAACTGTAATCGCTGCTTTACCCCGTACTGATGTGGTCAGACCACTCAAGGTAGTCATGGCTTGAGAATCAATAGTAATCCCTGATGGACCTAGATCTATTCTATTAAAACCTTGCTTAAGGGTAATACTAGTCGTTGAAATTTCTATCGTGCTGCCCCCTACTTTTAAGGTGATATTCAGTGGAGCTTCTACATTAATTGTTCCTGTTGATTTCATTGTAATATTACGCCCTTGGTCTTTCATTTCATAGGTATGTCCTCCTTGAGTTTTTATAACAATCTTCTTATTCTGATCATCTAGACGTACTTGATGACCATCTTTGGTTTTAGCTTCAATAAATCTTTCGGTGTCATTCAGGTGCAAATGATGACCATATACCGTATCCAAATAAACCCCTTTTTTACTCCCTCCTTTATCCTCCTCTACAAACTGTAACGTATGACCCGTGCGAGTTTTCAATGTCCGCAGTCGAACCTTGCCATCCATAACACTATCAGTCACCGCTTCGGGCGGTTTATCCTTGCCATTCCAAACCCCACCAATCACATAAGGATGATGAATATCGCCATGTTCAAACCCGACTAACACCTCATCATTCACCTCTGGAATACAGTCAAACCCGCGTCCGGGTCCTACGCCAGCCGCCGCGATTCGCGCCCAGTAGCTAGCATGATCTTCGGTCAGGGTAGGAAACTTGACTCTAACTCGACCCCAACCATTAGGGTCATTATTATCCGTAACAATGCCCACGAGTAATGTTTGTCCCGGTTGAAACGGCGCTTCGTGGGATAACAGTGACGGAAGATTATCCCCACGTAATCCGCGTATCGTGAACTCTGTGGTGTAAATACGTTCGTCGAACAGGTGACGGGTTTCTGTAACGTAATACTCCCCACTGTACTTACCTAAATCGCTTAGTTTGATCACCCGCCCAGGGCGAATTTTGGGGTTTCCTTCCGCTTTAGCATCAGCGTGAACAAATTCTCCCCCTAACTCATCACATACGGCTTGGGCTAGGGTTCTGGCTTCGGGTGCGTTGAAAACGGGTTGGTCTACCAAAATCATCTTGGGTGTGGGTGGCTTTCCTTTAAAACTGGTACTGGTTTTCGCACCGTCCCCATAATCGTTTTTGGTATGTACCTGTCCTCGATTCGCTGTTTCTACAATTGAACGTTTTTGACTGTAGTCCCAACCCCTTACCTCAACTTCACTCACCTGTTCGGCGCTACTGACTCTAACCTGAAAACTATGGACATCTTTTAACCATTTCAGTTCTAGGGATTCATCAACTTTGGGTTGGCGGAAGTTTAATTTTCCATCCTGGACAAAAAATTCAAAGCCATTGCGGGCGGCGCGTTCGCGTAAGAATTCCAGATTGGTCTGATTTTCTTGAAACACATAACCATTCGACCCATTGATATCCCCGTATCCATAAGGTCCCCCAGTTTCATCAATCGTACCTGTGGGTATCCCGACTTCCCCAGCAATTTTTTTGACAATATCGGTATCGGTCATATTCTGGAATGAACGATTATACCGCCCCCGCCACAGTCGATGAGAAATATCGTAGCCGCGAATCATCATCGGCGCTTCAGAGTCACGAGTAAAGTTACACTCCATCGCCGTGATTTCCCCTTCTAGAACATAATCTCTGTCTTCCTCTTCAAACTCTTGGGCTTCGGTGGTACTAGAACCGAACCCTATCTTAATCGTTTTGCCGATTTCAAATAAGCCTGCATGTCGCCAGGTTTCATCCTCGCTGCGCCCAGGAAAGTAATCATTCTTAATCACTAGGGTGAACATTCCGGGAAGATGGAGGCTTTCTTCCACCGCGATTTCAATAATGTCGTCCATTAATGCTTTGGACGCTAACTGACCATCAATTTCTAAAATCGGTTCAGCTACATAAGTAACAGCCATGGCGACCTCTAGAATCAAGACTTGGCACTGAGTTGTGGTACTAACTGGGAATTTACCCAGAGGGGAGTTGATGTCAGACAGAGATGATTTAAGTAGAAAACAGGGAGTTGGGAGATTGAGTTTCTCGTTGATGGCTGACCTGTTTCTGCTGCCTTAGTTTTACGTTTTGTAAACTAATCTCAATAGCATATTTAAGATGAATGTAGCATTCATCTGCCAAATTCAACAGGTCACTATTATAAAAGGTCTGAGTCAACTAAACTATACTATTGTCGTATACTATTGTCGGGTCGATGATGGATAGAGATGGGTTAAGGAGTGCGATCGCGACTTTGAACAGCTAATATCTCCCTCATCTCCCTTATCCATACTCGCCACCTGCACCGTTCTACACTAGCGCCCACCACTCTGACGCTGGCTAGCACCGGGTTGTGGCGTTCCCATCCCTGGTTGAGACACAGACTCATCAATCTCTTCCAACGTCAAATTAACCGACACTCGGACTGGAGTCCCATCGGGCAGAAACATGGTCAGGTTATAATCAACTTTTGTAACAAAACAGCGAATATACTCCTGAGATCCCCAGGTAAACACATAAGTGGGAGGACGTTTTTCCTTTCCTTCCCCCGACTCGGCAAAATTTACTGCTTTCTCAAAGGGTTTCAGATGGCGGAGGACGTTCTCACCTGTTTCATAGGTATCAAAAATAATGTCGTTAATCGAGAGGGTAACAGGTTCAGGATAGGCAAAGTTGACCTTGGGTAATCCTCGACCCGTTCGCGCTCCGCTACTTTTTGTTAAGTTAATTTGCTGGCTAAATGCCAATTGGTTGGGGTTGAACATGAAATTAATTGTTCCCCCACCATCTGTAGAAATCAGTTGGGCTTTAACAAGTTGTGACATGACCAATTCTCTCCGACTCCGTTTGTCTGGTGATTGTCAATGGTTTCATCGGCTTATCGGACGCTGAGTTTTCCAGAAAGACTCTTACTGACTACTTTACCAGAGGGTTGAGAAAAGGGCTTACCCACCTGTAAAGTAATAAGCCCCTCTGATTTCAGGATTCAATTAAACGTTTGCGTGATTTGTTTAAGTCTTGTAAAGATGTTCCACCGGAACGTCTCTACGATTGTGCTACTGTAGCATTTAATAATTTCACGTAAGCAATAGGAAGGACAAGGGGCCAACATAGCGTGGTGATGCCAACAGTGAGAAACGATAAGACTTTTTGCTGAGGTGATAGTCCTGCTTCTTTTTTGAGAAACCGTAACCAAGTGGCGAATAAATAAAGTCCAACCAACCCGTAAACACTAATAAGCAAAAGTGTCATCTTCAATCTCCAGATATAAATAAATACAATTCATCAACGTCTATGGTATTATAGCAGACGTCTATTAACTTTTTAATCGGGTTCAGCAGAACATCTCTACGACTGTGATACGGTAGCGTTCAATAACCTGACGTAAGCAATGGGGAGGACAAGGGGCCACAATACTGTGGCGATACCAATAGTGAGTAACGATAAAAATTTTTGTTGATCTGACATTCCTCTTCCTTGTTTGAAAAAGCGTAACCAAGCCCCTAATAAATAAAACGAAACAAGCGCGTATAGACTTAAAAGCCAAAGGTTCATAGCAAGATCCCAGATGTAGACGAAAACAGGTAGATCAGAGTTTAGATTATGAGAGATATCTGATCGGTTTGCACTATTGAAATTATCCTAAACTGTCCCAATGTACTCTGTGTTACATGTCTTGAAGCCCGGTGATCTTCAGAAAAACAAATGGTGAGGTAGTTGAAAGTAAACTGTGATGATTATCCTAAAAGCCAATGATAAAGATCACAGTCGATAATAACACTAAAGTGCAGACTACGAAACTGCCTTAAGCACTAACTTAAGTGGACTGGCAATGATTGTAAGGTTTAACCGTCTGATTGAAAGTATTGCTTTGAGTTAAAATGTTAGACTCTAAGGAGGTTCGCTCTCCCTATTCCCCCCGATGGTGATCCGATTCTAGAGTTGAGATTGTAACCGCTTGGCGGATGGGGAAAGGATAGGTTTTGTGGGAATGGTATTGGTGCTATCTCGATTGCCCCCATAAATCTGCCCCAAGTAAGCGCTTGATGGGTTTATTTCAAAGCGTACCAAATCATTCATCCTGGATCATTTAAACGTCAGAAAGTCCGATGAACAAAACCTGGAATCTTTCTCCGTTAGGACGATATTTTCTCAACCTTTTAGCCCTGACGCTAATTTATATCGCCACTGCCCAAATTTTTAGCCGTCAGACTATTATCCCCTTGATCTGGATTCCCGCTGGAATTAGTCAAGCCGCCCTCTTGTTACTGGGGCGCAATCTGTGGCTGGGTGTGGCTTTGGCTGAGTTATCTAGGGCACTATTTTTGGGAATTCCGGGAACGGTTGCGATCTCGTCGTGTTTAGGCTGTACGCTACAAGCTTGGTGGGGTGTGACGTTGGTTCAATCCTGGGAGATGCATCCAGGGTTAAATCATCGCCGGGATGTGGTCAAATTTCTGGTGGGTATGGTTCTATTATCCTCCCTGGTGAGTCCCACAATTCGTCTGCTGGGTGAAGTCTTGGTGGGGGAATGGGGTGCAGGAGATTGGCTGCGGTGGTGGTTGAGTAACGCCATGGGACTTTTAATTGTTACGCCTATACTGTTGACTCAGAGTTATTCTGTGATGCAGTCGGGGGATGAGGGGAATGAGGGAGAGGGGGAAGATGGGGGAAATGGCGACGATAGGGAAGTTATGCAGTTCATTCAAAATTTGGGTAAGGGCGGGTTTAGGCACATCTGGGTTAAGTCAGAAACAAGGGTAGTGAAACCCGCCACTACAACATCAACAATCATCTGGCAAGTTGGAGTCTGGCTGATTGGATTGGGAATCGTGAGTGGGTTGGTGTTTGGTGTTTTCTCGATTCCCGCTAGTTCCTCGGTTATGGTAACAGGTGATAGTATAACGGCTTCTAATCCAATCGGAGTCCAGTTTCATCAACAAATTGCTACTCAGTTAAGCGAGTTGTTAAATCAGCCTTTCTTTCAGGTTGACTTAAAGTATTTGCTATTTCCGTTTATTTTAGGGTCAGCCCTACAATGGGGTCAACGGATTACAACATTGGGTATTGGTGTAGTCGCGAGTATTGCCTTTTGGCAACAGGCTGAGAGGTTTGAGTCATTTAATCGGGTTATCGTTTCCCAAGATGTGTTTATCGCCATCTTCGCCATCACCGCCCTGATTGTCGCTGCTATTGTCAGCGATCGCGCTACAGCTTACCAAGAATTATGCGATCGCGACACCCAGTCTTGCTATATCGTTGCACATCTGGATCAACAGTTTCAGGAACGAACCGCCGCCCTGAAAGCCGCCAATCGCCAACTCTTAGCCGAAGTGGTAGAACAGAAGCAGATGGAGAAAGCGTTGCGGAAAAATGATCAACGTTTCGCCCTATTGGTTCAACAAACGCCCCTGGCGGTGATTGAATGGAATACTGATGGGCATATTGTTGATTGGAATCCGGCGGCGGAAACCATTTTTGGCTATCGTCGAGACGAAGCATTGGGTCATCCGTCTACTCTAATTGTACCTGCGGCTGCCCAAGCTCAAATTAAACAGATTAAAGCTAAACTTTGGTATGACAAACAAGTTGCCCGTTCCTGTAATCAGAATATCACAAAAGATGGCAGAATCATTATTTGTGAATGGTATAATACTCCGCTAATTGATAGCCAAGGGAATCTTCTTGGTATTGCGTCCATGGCATTAGATATTACTCAACGCCAGCAAACGCAAACGGCATTACGGGAGAGTGAGGAACGGTTTGCCCTAGCGATTCAAGCCAATGATAGCGGACTGTTTGATATTAATTTCAAAACAAAAACCTACTATTATTCGCCCCAATTTCTGCATCTGATTGGTTATCCTGAAGACCGAGATACCCCCAGCTTTGATGAGTTGATGGCGCGGGTTCATCCAGAGGATCAGTCGATGGTGAAAATCAGCATCGATCAACTTTTCATTAGTGAACTCTCGCAGTGGAAATTAGAGTTTCGCATGGTATACACCGATGGTTCAACCCCTTGGTTTTTATCGCGCGGATTGGTTCTGCGGGATGACAAGGGTAAGGTGACGCGAATTGTCGGGACACATACGGATATTAGCGATCGCAAACAAGCAGAAGCCGCCTTACTAGAGAGAGAGGAACAATTCCGTCAACTGGCTGAAAATATCCGGGAAGTGTTCTTTTTAACCACACCCGATTTAAGCCGCATGTTTTATCTGAGTCCCGCTTATGAGGAAGTTTGGGGACGATCCCGCGAAAGTCTTTACGGTCAGCCGATGACCTGGTTAGATAATATTCATCCTTATGATCGCGATCGCGTGGCGGAGGCGTTAGGGAAACAACTGCAAGGCGAACAAGACTTTGAACAAGAATACCGCATTTTACGTCCCGACGGGAGTGAACGCTGGGTTTGGGTGCGGACGTTTCGGGTATTTGACGACAAGGGTAAAATGACCCGTATCGCTGGGATTGCCGAAGATATCACCGAACGCAAATATTCCGAAGCCGAACTGCGGCGTCAAACCCTACAACGGCAACTCTTTGCCGAAATTACGCTGAAGATTCGCCAATCCTTAAAACTCGATGCCATCCTGCAAACAACGGTAACAGAAGTGCGCCGAATTTTGCAAGTGGATCGAGTGGTGATCTACCAACTCAATGATGATGGAACCGGTGTGATTATGACGGAAGCTGTAGTTCCTGGCTGGACACCAATTCAAGGACAGGAGATTTATGATCCCTGTTTTCGGGAAGGCTACCTGGATCAATACCGCCAAGGACGAATTCGCGCGATCGAGGATCTCTACCAAGCCGACTTAGAACCCTGCCATATCGAACTTTTACAACCCTTTGGCGTGAGAGCGAATTTAGTCGTCCCAATTCTACAACGAGAGAACCTCTGGGGTCTATTAATTGCCCATCAATGTAGTGGTCCGCGACAGTGGGAAATGTTTGAAATTGAACTGTTGAGTCAACTAGCGGATCAGGTAGGAATTGCCCTCGCCCAGAGTCAACTGTTAGAAGAACAAACCCGAATTAGTCAACAATTAGCCGAAAAGAATTTACACCTGGAACAAGCCCGCCAAGAAGCCGAAACTGCCAATCATGCTAAAAGCGAATTCTTGGCGAATATGAGTCATGAACTCCGCACTCCCCTCAACGGTATTTTAGGCTATGTTCAAGTTCTCAAACGTGAACCTCATCCCACCGCCAAGCAACAGCAGGGACTGAGTATTATTCAACAGTGTGGGGAACACCTGTTAACCCTACTCAACGATATTTTAGACCTGTCTAAAATCGAAGCCCGGAAAATGGACTTATGTTTAAGCGAATTTCAGTTTCCCCATTTTCTAGAAGGCATTATCGAAATGGTTCGTATTCGGGCGGACGAAAAAGCCATTGCGTTTCACTATCAACCTCTCTCTCTTTTACCTAAAATTGTCCGGGGTGATGAAAAACGATTGCGACAAGTGCTAATTAATTTGTTGGGAAATGCGATTAAATTTACGGATCAGGGGAGTATCACATTTAAAGTGGGCTATACTTCAGCCCAAGCACCAGCGACAGAAGCATCTAGCACTATGCGCTTTCAAATTGAAGATACCGGAATTGGCATCGCGGCTGAACAATTAAACGATATATTTTTACCCTTCCATCAAATTGGCGATCGAAATCGACAGGTGGAAGGAACGGGATTAGGATTAGCGATTAGTCAGCGATTAGTTCAACTCCTTGGCGGTGAACTGCATGTCGAAAGTAATGTTGGTCAAGGAAGTACTTTTTATGTTGATTTAGAGTTACCCGCCGTTTCTCCTGATCAGGCAATCGATGTGGTGGAAGACAGAATTATTAGTGGGTTTCGCGGTTATCCGCGCAAAATTTTGATTGCTGATGATCAATGGCAAAATCGTTCAATTTTAGTCAACTTGTTGTTACCCTTAGGATTTGAGGTACTCGAAGCGATCAATGGTGAAGACTGTCTCCAGCAAGCGCAACAAGAACACCCTGACGCAATTTTAATGGATTTGATCATGCCAAAACTCGATGGATTAGAAGCAACTCGGCGGATACGAGAAATTCCATCGTTACGAGATACCATTGTCTTAGCGATTTCAGCCAGCGTTTTTGGAGAAAAACAACAGCAATCTCTCGCCGCAGGTTGTGATGATTTTATTGGACAACCTATACAAGCTAAAACTCTCTTTGCTACTCTGCAAAAGCATCTCGATTTAGAGTGGATTTATGAATCCGACGATGCACCAAGTAGTGCTTACCCTTCAGAAAAATTACCTGATCAAAATGCCGAGGTTTCGATTACTACCTCAAAGATTGTTGCACCGCCCCAAAAGGAAATGAATGTTCTTTATGAATTAGCTATGATGGGTGATATTAAAGGGATTAGTGAGCAAGCCGATAAACTTGAACAACTTGATTCACGATGGGTTCTATTTGCCAAGAAGCTGCGCCGTTTAGCCAATGGTTTTCAGGAAAAACAAATTCTAGAATTTGTGAAAAAATACATGAACGATAGAGGAGATTAAAATTGTTTAATTTAGTTTGGTTTTTAGGGGCAGGTTTTACTACTATCGTGTTTTACTTCATCTAGATGTAATTAAACCCGCCCCAATTGAGTGCATAACGAAGGACTAATGACGAAGGACTAATGACGACTAATAAATCACGAATAACAAATGACGAATGACAAAGAAACAATTCTCATTGTTGATGATAATCTCACCAACTCAGAAGTGCTGTTAGATTTTGTGAGTGAGGCAGGGTTTCAGGTTATCGTGGCAAGGGATGGTGACAGTGCCATTAAAAAAGCTGAAGTTGAGCATCCCGATATCATTTTGCTGGATGTGATTATGCCGGGAATTGATGGGTTTGAAACCTGTCGGCGTCTGAAAGCTAATCCGGCTACCCAAGATATCCCAGTAATTTTTCTTACCGCCCTGTCTCAAACGGCGGTTATCATCAAAGGATTTGAATTAGGCGCAGTTGATTATATTATTAAGCCCACTCAGCAGGAAATTGTGTTAGCACGGGTGAATACTCATCTGACGATTCAAAAGCTACGCCAAAATCTGCAAACCCAAAATCAGCAACTCCAACAGGAGATTCAGCAGCGTCAGGAGGCTGAGGCAAAACTGCAAAAAGCAAATGCTAAACTAAAGCGTTTAGCCACGTTAGATAGTTTAACTCAGCTGGCAAATCGGCATCGATTTGATGAATATTTTAACCAAGTGTGGCGGATTTCGCGACGAGAACAATGGGTGTTGTCGTTACTTTTATGCGATGTGGATTATTTTAAACTCTACAATGATACTAAGGGGCATCAAGCTGGGGATGAATGTTTGTATAAGGTGGCGCAAGCGATGAAACAGGTGGTAAAGCGTCCCGCCGATTTAGTCGCCCGCTATGGAGGAGAAGAATTTGCGGTGATTCTACCGAATACTCCAGCCCCAGGAGCGTTACAAGTTGCCAAATTTATTCAGTCGAAGCTGACTCAGTTAGGTTTGACGCATCCGCGATCGCCGATAAAAAATTCTGTCACCTTAAGTGTGGGGGTATCTAGCACTGTTCCTTGTCATCAAACCTCTCCGGAAGCGCTAATAGCGGCGGCGGATCAAGCATTGTATCAGGCAAAAGAAACGGGACGCGATCGCGCAATTTTTCTGCCACTGGACGATCCTCACTCTCAGAGTGTATGCTCTATACCTTCACCCTCTCGTTCCTCACCCCAGTGATTGCCTGGGGAAGCTATGTAGAGACGTGCCATGGCACGTCTGGGAGCAGAGGAATAGGACAATAGTTAATCTTCTAACGGGAGACAATAAAATAGCTGCGATCGCAAGAGTATTCGTAACAGATTGGCAACAATACCCGTATATCTGCTCTGGCTTGATTTTGAAGTTGGTGTATCTTCCATCCCAGGCTTATCATCTATTATTTATCTACCGTTCATGGCAACTTCATCAGGTAATGAACCCTGAACGATGAACGATGAACTATGAACCAAACTACATTAGCCCCGATGAATGATGAACATTCTAATCAAGGCGTCATCGTTATTGTCGATGATACTCCTCATAATCTCGGTGTCCTCTTTGACTTTTTAACCGATTCTGGCTTCAAAGTTTTGGTGGCGCAGGATGGGCAAAGCGCTCTGCAAAAAGTCGAGTATGCCAAACCTGATCTCATCTTACTGGATGTGATGATGCCAGGGATTGATGGCTTTGAAACCTGTCGTCGCCTGAAAGCGAATCCAGCCACACGGGATATCCCGGTGCTTTTTCTCAGTGCGCTGTCTGATGCTGTGGATAAAGTCAAAGGCTTGAATCTGGGAGCCGTAGATTTCATCACCAAACCCGTACAGCAGGAAGAAGTTAAAGCCAGAGTGACAACCCATCTGGCGCTCCGGAACCTGCAAAAGCGGCTAGAGGAGCAAAATCTGCAACTCCAAGCCGAAATTCAAGAACGACAACGAGCAGAAGCTTCCCTACGTCAAGCGGAAGAGAAATATCGCAGTATCTTTGAACGAGCCACCGAGGGCATTTTCCAAGCCACGCCTGAGGGACGCTATATCACCGCGAATCCAGCCCTAGCTAAAATTTTAGGCTATACCTCCCCCGAAGACCTCATGGAACAGGTGAGGAATATTGGACAACAACTTTATGTTGAACCCACACGCCAGGAAGAGTTAGCCGCTTTAATCCAGCGCTACAATACCTTATCCGACTTTCAGTCTCAGGTTTATCGGAAAGATGGGAGCATTATTTGGATTGTGGAAAATATTGATACGGTTAAAGATGAAGCGGGTAAACTCCTCTACTACGAAGGAACGGTATCGGATATTACCGAACAAAAACAAGCTGAAGTTGCCCTGACTCGCGCCCGTAAACGTTCCGAACTCCTGCTGTTGAATATCTTACCTCAACCCGTAGCAGAGATGTTGAAGCGGGGTCAACGCACGATCGCGGAGAGTTTTAAAGGGGTGACGATTATGTTTGCCGATCTGGTAAATTTTACCAAGTTTTCTACGCAAACCTCACCAACTCAACTGGTTGAACTGCTGAATCAGATTTTCTCCAAATTTGACCGACTCGTCGAGGAACATGGCGTAGAAAAAATTAAAACCATTGGCGATGCGTATATGGTAGCGGCGGGACTCCCTCGGCGGCGTCTAGATCATGCTCAGGCGATCGCGCAGATGGCGTTAGAGATGCAGCGAGCCATTGATGAATTTAACCACGAAACCGGAGAAAATTTTCGCCTCAGGATTGGTATCAATAGTGGTCCTGTTGTCGCGGGTGTGATTGGCATTAAAAAGTTTAGCTACGATTTGTGGGGTGACACGGTGAATACGGCTAGCCGGATGGAGTCTCATGGCTTACCCGGTCGCATTCAGGTAACACAGGCGACTTATGGATTGCTCAAAGACGAATACGAGTTTGAGGAACGCGGTGTGATTCAGATTAAAGGTAAGGGAGAAATGACAACCTATTGGCTGCGGGGTAAAAAAATTCAGTAGACCGATCCTATATTTAGTGTTGAAATGATTAAGATCAAAACGGAAAACACTAGATATAGGATACACCTAACTTAAATCTTAGACTGAACCCGCAAGCTAGGCGAAAAAATTTCGGCGTTGGAGAATGACAAATCCGCGATCGCGCTGATGTTTCGCTTTGATAAGTGATCATGAAAATATGACCCAGCTCCATCAACCTGTGCTAATATCTGGAATAATATTCACTTTATTTCGATCTCCTAATGAGCAAGGTTCTGGTGTTAAACGCCTCCTACGAACCGCTCAATGTCACCAATTGGCGACGAGCGGTTGTTTTGATGCTCAAAGGCAAAGCGGAACAGATTGAACATAACGGCAAATATGTCTATCCAGAGTTACCGCTTCCCACAGTTATTCGCTTGCGCCATTACGTTCGGGTTCCTTACAAAGAAATTCCCTTAACCCGCCGCAATATCCTCTACCGTGATAGTCATTCTTGTCAATACTGTGGATACACGGGTGATGATTTAACCCTCGATCATGTGATTCCGCGTTCTCGACACGGGGGAGATTCTTGGGAAAACATTGTCACCGCCTGTGTACGGTGTAATGTCAAAAAAGGGAGCCGAACCCCGAAGGAAGCCAACATGATGTTGCGACATCAACCCCGCAGACCCTATAGCAGTTTGCACTTTGAGGTGGCTAAACAGGTTAAAGGTGGAGTCCATCAGGAGTGGCGAAAGTATGTGATTGGTGTTTAAGATCCCTGAAAAAATTGAATTTAAGATATTGGGCTATAAGGTTAATAACAGATAGCTGATCTGGTACTATATGCTCTTATGAGCTTATTCTTGCGTAACTGAACAAGGGATATATTACACAATATAAGAGTGGGTTCCAATGCCCATGCAATCACCAGCCCCTATTCCAGGGGCGATTGGTGTAAAACTATGATGGCTGAATACCTTGTCCGCGATGGAATCCAACTCACTTAAATCTGTCAATAATAACGCTCTCCCCCCTAAAGCATCACCTTCGGATGGGAGTGCGGCGGCTTCACACCAACAGAAAACTTCCCCAAAAAATCCCAAGAACCGCAGTAACAATACCGGTGAACGTCGGCGGCGTTTTGATGCATCCCAAGCCAAAATAGGAGAACTGCAACAGGTTTTAGATCGTCACAGTTCAGAACGCCAGCTTATTGTCATTCAAGATTTCCCTGATCCTGATGCTCTATCGAGTGCTTGGGCTTACCAGTTAATTGCCCAACAGTACAATATTCAATGTGACATTGTATATGCAGGAACTTTGTCTCATCAGGAAAACATTGCCTTGGTCAAGTTGACAAACTTACCTGCTAAGCGCTGGGGAATTCAGACATTGAAGGATCGGGATTTCTCCGTGTATCAAGGTTGTGTGCTGGTGGATAATCAGGGAACCACAACCCAATTAATGCCCTTTGTCAAAAAAGCAGGTGTCCCCATTGTCGTCCTGATTGACCATCACAACCCTCAGGATAATCTGGAGGCAGAATTTACCGATTTGCGACCTCAGACAAGGGCGACTGCCACTATCCTCAGTCAATACCTACAAACCGGGTTACTCAAGCTTGATAGTAGCATTAGTACCCATGTTAAGTGTGCTACAGCACTAATGCACGGTCTACGTGCCGATACCGATCGCTTGATGCGGGCGACGGAAGAGGATTTCCTAGCGGCGGCGTACTTGAGTCGTTTCTATGACGTACAGTTACTCAATGCTGTCCTGCAAACCGCGCGATCGCGACGAGTCATGGATGTGATTGAGCGATCGCTGAAAAACCGCATTGTTCAGAATAATTTTTCGATGGCGGGGGTAGGCTATTTACGGTACGATGACCGGGATGCAATTCCTCAAGCCGCTGACTTTTTGGTGACTGAAGAAAATGTCCACACGGCGGTGGTTTATGGGATTGTTCACAACGAAGACGAAGAAGTCGAAGTCGTGATTGGTTCCTTGAGAACCAGTAAAATCACCCTTGATCCCGACGAATTTATTAAAGAAGCCTTTGGTCAAGACAATCAAGGACGATTCTTTGGTGGCGGGCGCATGACCGCCGGTGGCTTTGAAATCCCCATTGGTTTCTTAGGTGGCTTTAATGACAATACCGAATTCACCAAGCTTAAATGGGAAGTCTTTGATATTCAAATCAAGCAAAAACTCTGGCGCTTAGTTAATCCCAAAGATAATGTGATTCATGCCGATTAATCTATGATATTGTCATGTAGAATGTCAGAATACAGATCATTAAAACACAGGAGCTAGCAAAATGTCTATTCAAATCCATAAATATTCTCGAAAAATAATCAGGAGATTTCCTAAGAAAATTACTACAAAAATATTCATTGAACCATTCTCTCCCTCGGTTAATCGTTCAGTCCGTAAAAACTTATTAACCTTTCTTGATATTACCGCTCTCAATGATTTATTCACGCAGGTAAAGCAATTAGAAAAGAACAATAAGAGAAATGGTATTATAATTGAAGCTGGATGTGCATTAGGTGGTTCAGCTATAGTCATGGCAAAAGCTAAGTCTAAGGCACGTCCTTTTTATGTTTATGATGCGTTTGAAATGATTCCTCCACCTTCAGAAAAAGATGGCGAGGATTGTCATAAGCGGTATGAAGTAATAAGAAGTGGTCAAGCTAAAGGGTTCGGCGGTAACAAATATTATGGGTATGAAGAGAATCTTTTTGAGAAAGTGAACGAAAATTTTAGAAAATACGGTGTTCCTGTTGACGAAAATAAGGTTTATCTAGTCAAGGGACTTTTTGAAAATGTATTACACGTCAATCAACCTGTAGCATTAGCTCACATAGACGGTGATTGGTACAACTCAGTGATGACTTGCTTGCAGCGTATCGAACCCTACCTAGAACAGGAAGGTGTTCTAGTAATTGATGATTATTATGGGTGGTCAGGTTGCCGCAAGGCAGTGGATGACTACTTTAGCGATAAACAGAGCCGTTATGAATTCATTCGCAAGTCTCGTTTACATATTATTCGTAAGTAACTGGAGTTTAGACTAATTCAACTGAGCCGGAAACTTGCCTTATGAAAATAGCCTCATTGACGGACTCAACTGAAACCACCTCTGCATTGGCATTTGAGCAGTTTTTCAGACCATTGTCCTGAGCCTGTGCTATAGCATTTTTATTTGAGATGTAAACAAGCAAACCTTGCCCAGTAAGGCTTTCAGTGCTTTGGCTGTACACGAATCAAATAAAAATACTATAGCGTTTGCATTTGAGATGAAAACAATTAACCCTTTTCCAGTAAGGCTTTCAGTGCTTGTGCTGTACGCGAATCATCTGAAAACACTATAGGTACAGAAGAGTCAAAAAAACAGATGACAATAAAACTGTACTTAATCCGTCATGGCATCGCTGCCGATCGCGAAGACTATCCCAACGATGAAGATCGCCCCCTAACCCGCAAAGGACGCAAAAGAACCACCAAAGTCGCCAAGCAACTGCGCGATCGCGGTTTGCAGTTTGACCCTATATTAACCAGTCCCTTAGTCCGAGCGCGAGAAACCGCCGCGATTCTGCAAGACGTAGGTTTAAGTGAGCAACTCGACGAATTTCCCAGCCTTGCGCCTGATGGGGATATCCATACCTGGGTTAACTGGCTACAGGAATGGCGTCAAAACCGAAACAGGGAAAGCTGTTTAGCGTTAATCGGTCATCAACCGGATTTAGGCAATTGGGCAGAATTGTTGGTTTGGGGAGAAGCACAGGAAAAACTTGTCCTCAAGAAAGCGGGCGTGATCGGGTTAAACCTGAAAGAAACGGGAGTCCCCCTTGGACGAAGTGAGCTATTTTTACTAACGTCACCAAAATGGCTGATCTAATCTGATCTTTAAGAAATTTTGTAACACACACTACTAATTCCCCAGTTTCTGGTAAGTTAGCCTGAGAACACTTCAAACGTATTTAGTAGTTCTATGACTGTCTGCGAGTATAAACCAGGTTTAGAAGGCATTCCCGCTGCCCAATCCAGTATCAGCTATGTTGATGGAAAACAGGGAATATTAGAGTATCGAGGTATTCGGATTGAAGAACTCGCTACAAAAAGCACGTTCCTAGAAACCGCCTATCTTCTGATATGGGGTGAGCTACCAACCAAGGACGAGCTAGAAAAGTTTGAGACGGAAATTCGTTACCATCGACGGATTAAATATCGGATTCGGGACATGATGAAATGTTTCCCAGAAACCGGACATCCGATGGATGCACTGCAAGCCTCTGCAGCAGCATTGGGGCTTTTTTACTCAAAACGCGCTCTGCCAAATCCCAATTATATCCGGGAAGCCGTTGTGCGCCTGTTGGCGAAAATCCCGACAATGGTAGCCGCATTTAAGCTGATGCGGAAGGGGAATGACCCGGTGAAGCCAAACGATGATTTAGACTATTCCGCTAATTTTCTGTATATGCTCACCGAGCAAGAACCCGATCCCCTAGAGGCTCACGTCTTTGATGTTTGCTTAACCCTCCATGCTGAACATACCATCAATGCGTCTACGTTCTCAGCCATGGTAACGGCTTCGACGCTAACTGACCCCTATGGGGTGATCGCATCAGCTGTCGGTACCCTTGCTGGTCCCTTGCATGGGGGGGCGAATGAAGAAGTGATTTCCATGCTCGAAGAAATTGGTTCGGTGGAAAATGTGCGTCCCTATCTAGAGGATTGCTTACAGCGCAAGGCAAAAATCATGGGATTTGGTCACCGCGTCTATAAGGTTAAAGATCCACGCGCCACGATTCTCCAGCATTTAGCCGAACAATTGTTTGATAAGTTTGGTTCCGATAAATACTACGAAATTGCCTTGGAGTTAGAACAGGCGGTTGAGGAAAAACTGGGACATAAAGGGATTTACGCGAATGTAGATTTCTATTCCGGTTTGGTTTATCGAAAACTGGGTATTCCCACCGACTTGTTTACCCCTATATTCGCGATCGCACGGGTAGCGGGTTGGCTGGCGCACTGGAAGGAACAGCTCGGAGAAAATCGGATTTTCCGACCTACCCAGATTTATACTGGCAATCACGGTGTCTCTTACGTTCCCATCCAGGAACGGACATCACAAATCCCCTTAGTGTAAAACCGGTCGATCGCTTCTCCCAAAAACTAAAGTGAAAGGAGGGGCGATCACTTGTTACTAGCGATGATTTGGTGGAGACAGTAAACGGAAGAGGATGATATCTTTCACTCCCAGATAAATAACCAGGAAATTCAATAAAACATAGCTAAACTGCAATATAGGGTCAAGTCGCCATCCTTGGAAAAAGAGAATAAAACCCGTCATTAGCAGAAACAAAGGGGCAATGATTGCTTGAATGATATAAAGAACTATTCCCGTAACCCCGATATCTCTTCTCCTAGCGATGGGTAGAGCAACAGATATAGCTAAGTAGGCTATAGATAAAAATATGTCCAGAAGTCCTAAAAGTGTTGCCGAGTTCAAACCGAAATTAACCATAATTTACTACTGACTAATGGTTGAATTTTTCTGGGCATAATTGAGATTCTCTTGATACTCGGCTATTTTTTGCTGGGCAAGGCTATGTTGAGGATGGGACAGAGGTACAATATCCATGAGTGCGATCGCGTCTTGCCAATGACTCACCACGATGTCCCATTCTTTTGGGGTTTGCGCCGATTGAGTCAATGTCGCCGCATACATGGCTTGATTTACCGCGTTCTGAAAGGGTTGAGTTTGATTCACTGCAGAGGAGAGAGACGGATCGGGGGACTTATCTAAGGGTTCTATGTCAGACAATTCTATTTCCTTGACACTGAAGGATATTGACTCAGCTTGTACAGGTACAATCGATTTTCCCAGGGGCAGTGATAAATAAGCATAAATACTGATCGCCCCTAAAGGAATCAACGCTAGGAACATCAGGGGTTTTGCCCCCCATTGAGCCAATACCTTGAAAACGTTAGTTTTGGGTTTCAAGGGTTCTATCTCATCCCGCAAATCGATGACTTCCATCCAAGAGGGGGCGGGTTGTCCAACCTGTTTACCATACATTTGCACAGAGGCGATCGATGGGACTCGTAAGTGTGCCATCAGTTTGCGGACAATTGTCACCGATAACTTTTGGTCAGGGACTTGAACGGCTTTCAGGAGTAACAACAGGCAATTCCCTTTGAGTGCAGCTTGGGCGGTAATATTGCGATCTTGTAGCACATAATTCATCACCGAGAGAATCGCTGCATCATTACCCTGTTTCGCTAATTCCAGAAGATTTTCTTTGGTCATAACCACCCTTTGGAGTGAAACACTAAAAATTTAATATTTTTTATATTGTCTTCTAAGATGCCTTGTTTGCCCCAATTGAGCAAGGGGAACACTATAAAGACTTAGCTGGCTACGTCTAGAAGCAGTGGGAGAAGCAACAATCATCAAAAATAATGATGAAGACCATAGAAGGCGATCGCAGAAATTAAGCCGTCACTTGCCTGTTGTCACCGCCACACTCGCCTGAGATGGAGAACAAATCTAGGGAGTACACCCTCAGCCGACACCTCAGGTTCCCGCCTCACCCCGAATGCATCAGGGGAACGGTTGGTGTCATTGGGTAGTTTAAACCCTGTGGAGGAGTCAAAGGCTTCTCCTAAGTCTTCGTGCTGAAGGGGTGACAAGCAGATCAAAAGCTTGACACCCCTTCAGTTTAAGCCTTTTGGCTATTTTAGTACATTTGAACGGGGGGAACTTCCGCTTCAAAATGCCCAGTCTCTAGGAAATTCGCCAGATTCTTTATTCGGTAAATCAAAACATTGAGTTGGCGTACTAGCCAGCTGACTTACTGCTTGATAAGCCCAATCGGTGGGATACACATCTGAAAAGGCTGAAGCAAATTCACCAGGGGGGCATGTAGCAACAGGATGAGAGATTGGAGGGTATGGCGCAAAAAATCCTGGATCGACAATATCAATTGAAGTGGTAGCGTTCACATGAGGCGGCTGTGTTTTCACTGGGGTGTCAGCAGAAGTAGCGATGGTTACTACCGATACAGCCAGAAGATCTAGCATAGTTGACTTAGCCTCATAGTGCGATTGTCTTACTGACCTGAGAACGAGGAATCTGTTCCGTATTACCTACACTTGCTTGACAGATAAACACCGTATCTTCGCTACCTTTACCCCTACTTAGGGTTGGCGAATAACACTACACTGTTCGGGTCTGACGTGCAGTGCGATCGCACGAGGGAGTTCAAGAGATAGGGTTTCCATTTCGCTGGGGGATTGTACCATCGTTGCTTCGCGATCAGGGTTCAGTAAGGATCTAATTTAATTGTTATCGCCTATTCGCTGCAATCAACTTAAATTCTCGCTTGTCTTGGCTAAGGGGATCACGTCGAACGATATACTAGGCAGTGAGGCTGTCAAAAAAACTTCACAAATCAAACCGATAGCATAATTTGATACAGTAAGTGTCAAATTACCTCAGTAAATATCACGTAGCTGCCAAGATGAACGCAGGAATTGACCTTCAAGGAAGTTTTATTGAATCGCTTAAAGATTTTGGCATCCCCAGTGGTGCTGCCAAGGCGATGTGGATGCCCCTGCCGATGTTCCTGATGATTATCGGTGCAACCGTGGGTGTCCTTGTCATAGTCTGGCTGGAACGAAAAATTTCTGCTGCGGCTCAACAGCGGATTGGTCCGGAATATGCTGGACCTCTGGGTGTTCTGCAAGCCGTCGCCGATGGTCTCAAGTTGGTGTTTAAGGAAGATATCGTCCCTGCCAAAGCAGATCGATGGCTATTTACTCTCGGACCCATACTCGTCGTCATCCCCGTCTTTTTGTCGTACCTGATTGTCCCCTTTGGACAGAACCTGATTATTACTAACGTAGGACTGGGGATATTTCTCTGGATTGCCCTGTCGAGTATTCAGCCTATTGGTTTGCTGATGTCAGGGTATGCCTCCAACAACAAGTATTCCCTACTTGGGGGGTTAAGAGCAGCGGCACAGTCGATTAGTTACGAAATTCCCCTGGCGCTGGCGGTATTGGCAGTGGTGATGATGTCCAATAGCCTAAGTACCATCGATATTGTGGAACAGCAATCCGGTTATGGCATCTTAGGCTGGAATATTTGGCGTCAACCCGTTGGCTTTTTGATTTTTTGGATTGCCGCCTTAGCCGAATGTGAGCGACTTCCCTTTGACCTACCCGAAGCCGAGGAGGAATTGGTGGCTGGCTATCAAACCGAATATGCCGGCATGAAATTTGGTTTGTTTTATATCGGATCTTACGTTAACCTAATCCTTTCTGCCATATTAGTAGCGGTGCTGTACTTAGGCGGCTGGGAATTCCCGATTCCCCTTGACCGATTAGCCACTTGGTTAGGTGTAAGTGAAACCAGTTCCTGGTTACAGGTAATTACCGCTTCTCTGGGAATTACCATGACCTTACTCAAGGCTTACTTTCTCCTCTTTATTGCGGTTCTGCTGCGCTGGACAGTTCCCCGTGTACGGATTGACCAACTCCTAAATCTGGGCTGGAAGTTCCTTTTACCAATTGGATTAGTGAACCTGTTGCTCACTGCTGCTCTTAAACTCACCTTTCCGGTTGCATTCGGGGGTTGATTGCTGATTGGTCATTGTTCATTGGTCATAGTTAAAAACGAATGACCAATGAACAATGACGAATGACAAATGACGAATAACAAATTATGCTCAAGTTCCTCAAACAAGTTGGCGATTACGCCAAAGAAACAGCTCAAGCTGCCCGTTATATTGGTCAAGGTTTATCTGTAACCTTCGACCACATGCAGCGCCGTCCCGTTACCGTCCAGTATCCGTATGAAAAACTGATTCCTTCTGAACGGTATCGGGGTCGGATTCACTTTGAATTTGACAAGTGTATTTCTTGCGAAGTCTGTGTGCGAGTTTGCCCGATTAATCTGCCCGTGGTAGACTACGAGTTCGATAAAGCCAGTAAGAAAAAGAATCTCAAGCACTATAGTATTGACTTCGGGGTTTGTATTTTCTGCGCGAACTGCATTGAATACTGTCCCACCAACTGTCTGTCGGCGACAGAAGAGTATGAGATGTCTACCTACGATCGCCACGAACTCAACTATGATAATGTGGCGATGGGACGCCTGCCGTACAAGGTGACACAAGATCCGATGGTTACGCCATTACGGGAACTGGCTTACCTACCCAAGGGAGTCACAGATCCCCACGATTTACCGCCAGGTTCTCGACGTGCTGGTTTGCGTCCGGAAGAAATTGTCGAGCAAATGGAACCGGCTGAAGCAGAAAAAGAAGAAGAAACAGCGAAGAATGCTTAAAGCTGATCCCACGGAGTCTATTTCCGTGGGATTAATGTGTCATTTTAACTAGAGTGCAAGGAGTGAAGGTACAGTGGATCTAGCCCATGGGGTTCAGTTTGTTTCATTTGCGATTTTGTCGGTGATGATGATTGGGTCAGCCTTAGGCGTTGTCCTACTCAGTAATATCGTTTATTCAGCATTTTTACTCGGTGGTGTCTTCATCAGTATGGCGGGATTTTACCTGTTGCTCAATGCTGATTTTGTCGCCGCCGCGCAAATTTTGGTTTATGTGGGTGCGGTGAATGTGCTAATTTTGTTTGCCATTATGTTGGTGAACAAGCGAGAAGATTTTACGCCGATCACAAATCTTTGGATTCGTCAAGGTGCAACCGCGCTGGTTTGTTTGGGGTTATTTGCGCTGCTGGGGACGATGGTATTAGCGACACCTTGGTCGATTTATTCAGGTACAGCGGTTCTCGGTGAAGAGTCAGTGGTGGCGATTGGGAAGCATTTCTTCACTGACTTTTTACTACCCTTTGAACTCGCCTCAGTACTGTTATTGATGGCGATGGTGGGTGCGATTATTTTGGCACGTCGCGATTTTATTCCAGAGAGTTTGGTGCCTCGCGATACATCAGAAACCGAGTTTTCAACCTTACCCGAACGTCAGCGTCAGTTGGCATCTGTCGGTGGAGAGTCTCAAAAAAGCACTCGATAAAACGTATTATGGTAGGGGCAGTAATAGGGGCGGGTGTAGGGGCGGGTGTAGGGACGGGTTTAGCCTTTCAATAGACTTTGTGACTGATAAGTGAGCAACAAAACCCGCCCGATTGTCAAACATCAAACATTAAACGTCAATTCATGGAACTACAACTTCAATATTTTTTACTGCTAGCGGCGGCTCTGTTTTGCATTGGTATTTATGGCTTAATTACCAGCCGCAATGCTGTGCGCGTGTTAATGTCCATTGAACTGCTGTTGAATGCGGTCAATTTGAATTTAATGGGGTTTTCTAATTTTATTGACCCTGTGGGAATTAAAGGTCAGGTATTTACTGTGTTTGTGATTACAGTAGCTGCGGCTGAAGCGGCGGTTGGGTTGGCAATTGTGCTTTCGATTTATCGCAATCGCGACACGATTGATATGGAGCAATTTAATTTGCTGAAGTGGTAAGCTTTAGCCTAGAACTAAAGTTCTGGCTCAAAGCTGAAACCCGTTTAAACGGGTTCAAGTCGGGTAAGCCGGGAAAGCCGGGGGGAGGAAAAATTAGGGTCTGCTGAATAAGTTTTGTGGTGGGGTTAGAGAGCAGGGGAAGCAGAGGAAGCAAAGGGAGCAGAGGGAGCAATGGTACATTTTCCGTGATTCTATCGCCATAGTTTTCAACACCGAGCGTGTTACTGGTAAGTCGAGGTAAGCGATGTCCTGAGCGTGTCGAAGGGTCGAGGTATTGATAGATAGTCTCAAATTTCCTTGAAGATGAACAACTTTCTCTACGGCTCCAAGTGTTGATAGCTAAGGGTTTGGGCTTTCTACAGCAAGCCCAAATTAAATTTAGAGCTGATCCGAAAAGTATGGCGTAGGGTGGGCATTGCCCACCACCTTTAAATCAGTACCATTGGACTTAAACTAAATGGCGCTGACTCGCATAACCTGGAAATAAATGAATTAACTCTTTGAACCCGTTTCAACGGGTTTCAGCTTTTAGCCCCAACTTTAGTTGAGGGCTTAAGTTAGCGACATTCTCCCCTCAAACCTATACTATTTATGGTCAATTATTCTGCCCTGGTTTAACTACCTTTATCACAACGCCAAACTTTCATCGTCTTATCCATACTGCCACTCACAAGTGTCTCACCATCGGGGCTGAATGCAACAGCATAAACTTCCCAAGTATGCCCATTCAAAGTAGCCAGACTTTGCCTATCATACAGTTGCCAGATCTTAATCGTTTTATCCATACTACCACTGACTAACGTGTAACCATCGGGACTAAATGCTAATGTCCGTACTCGTTGAGTATGACCCCTGAGAGTACCGAGTTCCCGTCTTTCTCCTACCTGCCATAATGTAATGGTGCCATCGCTTTTTCCGGTGGCGAGGAGTTGCCCATCGGGACTAAAGGCGACAGAATAGAAAAAGCCGAAACGTAACTGGCTATCACCAAAACTATCCTGTTCTTCGCCTGTACTTATTTGCCATAATTTCACCGTTCCATCCCCACTAACACTAGCAATCCTTTCTCCATCGGGACTGATGGCAACATCATTAATATAGGAAGTATGTCCGGTGAGCGTTTGTAATTCCCTACCCTGTTGGATATGCCATAACTTAATTGTGCCATCATTGCTACCACTGGCTACTATCTCTCCATCGGGACTAATGGCGAGAGAACTAATCCATTTTTTATGACCCGTTAGGGTTAAAATAAGTTGTCCATTCTGTACCTGCCAAAGTTTGATCGTTTGGTCATAACTTCCTGTGGCTAAATATTGACTATCCGGTGTAAAGGCGACAGCACAGACTCGTTCAAGATGACCATTTAAAGTATGATACTCTTGTCCTTCGGGTAACTGCCATAACATCGCTGTGGCGTCTGCACTACCACTAGCCAAAATTAAGCCATCGGAACTAATCGCTACCGCTTCCACCGAACCCCAATGTCCATCTAAGGTTTGCACCACTTGCCAGTTAGTTAAGGGAGGATTAGAGGGAGGCTGGAGGATGAGGGAATGCGCCGGAGTTGATGCCGCACTTTGACGCCCTGTCCCCTGAAACCCTGACAGGCTAATCGATTGAGGCGATAGCGATGAGGTAGAACGTTGAGCTAACGAAATCGAGGGGAGTTGATTTAAATCCCGCAGAACTTCAGCGACAGATTGATAACGGTAATTGGTGGCTCGTTTCAGTAGTTTATCTAAAATATAGCCTAATTCATCACTAATCGGATTAGTTTTTAAGTAACGCCGCCATACCCAGGTATCCTCGCCTGTATCAAACAGTTGTTCAGGAGATATTTGCGTGAGTAAATGAATACAACTAACACCTAAACTATACAAATCACTGGCAAAAATTGCTTTTCCTTTCGCTTGTTCTGGGGCGATATAGTCCGGTGTCCCCACAGTCGTTCCCGTTTTTACTGTACCAATGGCATGTTTAGCCGCACCAAAATCAACTAAAACTAAATTCCCCTTGATCATACCTGCTTCAGTTTCCCCTGTATCCCCAGTATAAATATGCCTGCGACGAATAATATTTTCTGGCTTAATATCGCGATGAATCACAGAACGCGAGTGGATAAACTCAAGGATAGCTAGCAAATCTCGCAGCATCTCCCGAATCTGCTGTTCGTTAAATACCCCTTCCTTTGCCAAGATTTGGGCTAAATTTTGCCCATCAATAAATTCTTGGACTAAATATTGGCGATTATCCTGGGTAAAATGAGCCAGCAATTCCGGAATCTGGGAATGTTTCCCTAACTCATCCAAGCGCACAGCTTCTCGTTCAAATAATTCTGTCGCTTTCTGGACATCGCTTGTCCCCTGGTAGAGAGGGAAAAACTGTTTAATCACACATTGGGGTTTCGAGGGTTTATCCTCATCCACCGCCAAAAACGTTTTGCCAAACCCCCCTTGTCCAATCAATCCCAGACTGCGGTAACGTTCTCGCAGCAACAGTTTAGAACCACAACGTCGGCAAAAGCGCATCCCATCCGGGTTTTGGGGGCGATCGCAGTTAGGATTGAGACAATAGCTCATCAGCCAAGGGATATAAAGCCTTCGTCTCTATTTTGGCTTGATCAGGGCGCATTGCTTATAATAAATGAACATAACTATGTACATCAGCTTATGCTTCCCTACGAAATCACATCCCCAACAGAGGCACGAAATGGTTTTTTCCAGTTATTAGAACAGGTGGTACAAAACCATCAGATCTATATCATAAACCGCCGTGATGGTGAAAATGTTGCTTTGATTTCAGAGTCTGATTTAACCAGTTTAGTTGAAACTGTTTATCTATTTAGATCACCTACCAATGCTCGTCGGTTATTGGATGCTATAGAGGAATCTAAAACCGGAAAAATTAAACCTCAAACAATTGAAGAACTTGAGCAGGAGTTAGGGATTGAGCAAGAAAAAGAAAAAGAAAACTGAATCTGAACAGAGTAAGCCAAGGGTGTAGGTATCATTATGAATAACTAATCGCTCAACTCACCTGCTATCCAGCTATATCATTTCCGATTATTTCTCCAATTTCATAACATTTCACTTCAAATACCTCCAATTCTCTGCGTCCCTCTGCGCGTACCTCTGCGTTCCTCTGCGTTAAAATATAACCCCGATACCAACCTGATCAACACCGCCAAATCCTAATCGTCTTATCCGAACTTCCACTCACCACAGTCTTTCGATCCGGACTTATCGCCACAGAATACACCGCACTGTTATGCCCTTTAAGAATATCAATAATTTTCCCTGTACTTAATTGCCAAAGCTGAACCGTCTCATCCGAACTCCCACTCACCAGAACCTTTCCATCCCGACTCATAGCAAGTGAATTAACCGAACCAAAATTCCCCGACAAGGTACTCATTTCTTTACCCGTTCCCAAATACCAAAGCTTAATCGTTTGATCGGCACTACCACTAGCAATTATTTTACCATCAGGACTAAATACCACTGACTTAACCGCCGCTTTATGCCCACTCAATGTCATCATCAATTGACCAGTGGTTAAATCCCAAACCTTAATCGTCTTATCATCACTTCCACTGACAAGAATCTGACTATTAGGACTAATCGCCACAGCGTTAACTCGCCCTAGCCAATCGGAATGCTGAATCGATAAGGGAATTTCTTTACCAATTTCCAGGTTCCACAGTTTAATCGTTCGATCATCACTCCCACTAATTAAACGTTGCCCATCTCGACTAAAGACAATGGATTTAACCGAACTCGAATGTCCCATGAGGGTATAGAGTTCCTGTCCCGTTTTTGTCGCCCATACCTTAATCGTATAATCATCATTCCCACAGGCAAGCCATTTCCCATCGGGGCTAAACGCAATTGATTTTACGCCATTAAACCAGGCAAAATTTTTAGCCAGAATCCCCATCTCCTGACCCGTTTTTAATTGCCAGAGTCGCAGGGTTTGGTCATCACTTCCACTGGCACAAATCTCTCCCTGGGGACTAATCGCCACAGTATTAACTTTACCCGAATGGGCAGTTAAGGTTTGCACGCAATGCCATTTTTGGGTAATTAAACCAGACTCGGTGCGAGTTTCCAGTGTCGTTAGCCCCGTCCATACATCTTGCAGAGAATTACCAATTTGATGCATCGTTTTGCCCACTCCCTGAAGTCCGGCGTCGAGTTCATGTCTTAACATTGCCAGGGAAAGGGATGAGGGTTCTGGTGTTTCTGGGGCGTTTTTGGGCGGTGAGGGTAATCGATTTTTATCTTTAATGTCTTGCAGTTTATAGATTGTCGTCTGAAGTTGAACAATTGTCTCCTTGAGTTGTTCAATCTGTTGGTGTCGCTGGGAATTTACCTGTTGCGCGTTGGTTTCTAGGTGAGAGACTTGCTGGTTCAGGGGTTCAAGGTAGTCATACCATTTCGCGATCGCGTCTTTTAATTGTCCAAGCTGTAATCCTTGATTCGTAACCTGTGGTGTTAAGGTGTCGAGTTGAGTTTTGAGAGGTTCAAGCTGTTGCTGAACCTGGACAATAATCGCATCATGCTGTTGCTGGTTAGCGACGCTAAATTCAGCAAATCGCTGTTGAGTTTGGCTATCCAGGCGAATTAGTTCCTGGTTGAGGGTGTCGATGAGGGGGTTAATGTACGCCAGAATACCTTCGGCTTGCAGGTGTTGTAATGCGTGTAATTGATCCAGTTGGGCTTGGGTTTGGCGATCGCGCTGTTGGGTTGTCTCGTCGAGTTGAGTCAGATGCAGCTGTAGAGGATGGATGAGTTGATAGATGTGGGCGATAATTTCCGTGTGTTGTTGCTGATTCTCGGTATTGAATTGTTTCAGTTGATTTTGGCTACGGCTATCCAGTTGAATCAGTTGTTGATTCAGGGGTTCGATTAGCTGATGAATTTTCGCGATCGCTGCCTTATACTGTTGAGCATTAACATCCTTAAGGTGATCGATACGCTCCTGAGTCTGGATATCCAGTTGAGAGAATTGCTCGTGAATCGGCTCTAGATTTTCATACACCTGCGCGATCGCAGTATCCTGGTGCTGACGGTTGAGTTGATGCAACCGTTGACGATTCAGAACATTCACCCCCAGCGTCAAGGTTAGGGGGGTAGCGGCGTAGATAACTTGCTGAGTCGCGGCTGCGATCGCGGTTCCCAAAAATGAACCCCCGATACAAACATATTCGGTAATATCGAGCCAGTGGCGTTGGGTCATGGCTGTCCTGGTGGTGAGTTATCCCTGATTATCTTAATTATCTATCATCCCTCCAATTTTGGATTATAGTTTTTACCTCGTCCTGCGATCAGCAACCCAGCCATAATCTATGATTTGGCATAGAAGGCTTTGAACTACTCTTTGGATAGAGATTTACCTAAACCTTAACCTGCTATTGTCTAACCAACGACTCAGTATAAATAGCAGGAGATCAACTCATGCCCTTGAATGTCACCCAAAAACTGATTCAATCCCATCTGGTTTCCGGTACGATGGAACCTGGTGCAGAAATAGCCCTCCGAATCGATCAGTCTTTGACCCAGGATGCCACAGGAACCATGGTCATGCTGGAGTTAGAAGCCATGGGTATTGATCGGGTTAAAACTGAACTTTCAGCACAATACGTCGATCACAATCTCCTGCAAACCGACTATAAGAATGCCGACGATCATCTGTTTTTGCGATCCGCCTGTCAACGGTTTGGCGTTTGGTATAGTCGTCCTGGCAATGGTGTTAGCCATCCCGTTCAGATGGAACGGTTTTGCATTCCCGGCAAAACCTTAATCGGTTCCGATAGTCACACGCCAGCCGCAGGTTCCCTGGGAATGCTAGCATTTGGTGCTGGCGGAATTGATGTGGCAATGGCAATGGCGGGGGAACCCATGTTTGTGAAAATGCCCAGAGTCTTGGGTGTGAAACTTTTAGGGAAATTACCCGATTGGGTTAGTGCCAAAGATGTTGTCCTGGAAATGTTGCGCCGCTACGATGTCCACGGCTGTCGGGGCATGATTATTGAATATTATGGACCTGGACTTGCCCAACTCAGTGCCATGGATCGCCACGTTATCGCCAATATGGGAACGGAAATGGGAGCCACGACGACTGTTTTTCCCTCTGATACTGAAATTAAGCGATTTTTAGAGGCTCAAGGGCGAGGACAGGATTGGGTAGAACTTGTCGCCGATGAGGACGCTGAATACAATGTCTATGACATGATTAATTTGTCGGAACTGGTTCCCTTAATTGCCTGTCCCAGTAGTCCGGGAAATGTTGTTCCGGTTGCCGAAGTGCAGGGACGCCCTGTGAATCAGGTGGTGATTGGTTCCTCAGCAAATCCAGGGTTGCGTGATTTCTGGATAGTTAGCCAAATTGTGAAAGGACAAATTGTTCACGATCGCGTATCCTTTGATGTTAACCCAACCTCCCGCCAGGTGATTGAGAATCTAGCGGCAATGGATGATGCCTTTATGAATTTAATCCATGCTGGGGTACGATTTCATCAGGCAGGATGTTTAGGCTGTATCGGCATGGGACAAGCACCTGCTTCTGATCAAATCTCTTTACGGACTATGCCGCGTAACTTCCCTGGGCGTTCTGGAACTGCTGATGATCAAGTCTATTTGTGTAGTCCAGAAACGGCTGTAGCGGCGGCTATCACCGGAGAAATAACTGATCCGCGTGAGTTGGAACAGCGTTTTGGTATCACCTATCCCCAATTCATTGCCCCAGAAACTGAAATCATTAATACCGATATGTTAGTGGCTCCAGCAGCGGATGGCAGGACAGTGGAACTGGAAAAGGGACCCAATATTAAATCTTTCCCCGAATTTGCCGCTTTACCCAATGACATTTCTGTGCCTGTGCTGATGAAAGTGGAGGATAATATTTCCACCGATGAAATTTTACCTGCTGGTGCGCGGGTGCTACCCTACCGCAGTAATATCCCTGGCATTAGCCAGTTTGTCTATTACATGAAGGATGACACCTTTTGGCAACGGGCAGAAGCAGCGAAAGAAAAATCTGGGGGTCATGTTATTGTTGGCGGAAGTAACTATGCTCAGGGTTCTAGCCGGGAACACGCCGCGATCGCACCCCGTTATTTGGGACAAGTGGCTGTCTTAGCTAAATCTTATGCCCGGATTGGTTGGCAAAATCTGGTGAATTTTGGAATTATGCCCTTGGAGTTTGTCAATCCTCAGGATTACGACAGTATCAGCGAAGGGGATGAACTGGAAATTATTGGTTTACGGGATGCGTTAGAGGCAGGGCGTTCAATTCCTGTAAAGAACCTCACCAAGGACATCGTATATCCCATGACTCATAGCTTGAGTCCCCGTCAGGTAGAAATTATGCTTTGTGGCGGCTTAATCAATCACTTTAAAGCGAGATCACAAGTCGCTCAATCTGTCAAGGTTTGACACTCACCCCCCTATAAGAGGGGTGATTCTTTCGTCGTAGGGATTCCAATGAATTTACCCTCGGAAAGCATCTTGACCGTGTGTCCCACGGCTGCAAGTCCTCTAATACAGACTATTTGAGCGGCTGCTACATCCCTATTGGTTGTGTAGCCACAATGGTGACATGAATGGACTCGCTCAGATAGGAGTTTCTTACCCGTTTCCGTTAGGCATTCCGGGCAAAAGTAGTTAGTCTTTTTAGCCTCTACTTTTTGGAAGTAGACTCCCCGCTTAAAGCAGCATTGCTCTAGTATCTGGAGAAACTGACCCCAACCAGCGTCTAGGCAGTGCTTGCCTAGCATTCCTTTGGCTAGTGCTTTGAGGTTGAGCGATTCAGCAAATACCATACCCGCCCAATCACAGAGATTATGAGCTAACTCCCAGTGGTAGTTTTTCCTAATGTTGGCTATCCGTTCGTGCAATTTACTAACTTTGGCTTGTGCCTTTTTCCGGTTGTTACTCCCTGGGCGCTTCCTAGATACTAGCTTTTGCAGTAATTTAATCTTGCGTTCTAGCTTCCGGAATGGCTTAGGGTTAGGGAATAACCTACCGTTTGACACCGCTACAAAGTGACTGATTCCTACATCTATTCCTATGGCTTCCCCGTGAGGCATTGGCTGAGGCACATCTAGATCCCACTGTAGGGTTAGCATGATGTACCAACCTGATGCCCTCCTGACAACACGGGCTTGTTTGATGGTTGCCCCATCAGGTATTGGGCGCGATTGGTTGAATTTTACCAGCCCGATCATTGGCAATTTAACCGCCGTGCCTTGGATTGGTTCAACCCCCAACTGTGGAAAGACGAATGACCGCATCCTGCCAGCTTTCTTAAACCTTGGGAACCCGTGTCCTTGCTCCCACATACTGACAAACGCTTTTTCTAGCCGTCTAAGTGTTTGCTGGAGTACCTGTGAGTGTACCCGCTTTAGGTTGGGACTCGTTTTCCGGTATGCGGTTAAAGCTTTACACTGATTGGCAAATGTTGGTCTAGGAGCATCAGCCGGGATAATGTATTCAGATCGGAGTGAGCAAGCGTTAATTTGACAGCTACGGGATCTAAACCAATCTCTCCGCTCTACTAGCGCATAGTTGTATACACGGCGGTTTTGCTCTAACCAATCTTCAAAGATGGCTACTTGGTTTTTTGTT